>CANGUQ010000013.1 GCA_947456915.1 Betaproteobacteria bacterium | reverse complement strand
GGCGGTGCCGCGGCTCGCGCTGGTGCTCGACGTGTCCGGCTCGATCGACGACACGCTGCTCTCGCGCTTCGCCACCGAGGTGCGCGCGATCACCCGCCGGCTCGAAGCGCCGGTCACGCTGATCATCGGTGACGATGCAGTGCGCGCGGTGCACACCTTTGCCCCGGGTGAAGTGGATCTGGACGGGCTGGCCGTGAACGGACGCGGCGGGACCGACTTCACGCCGCTGCTGGAAGAAGCGAGCCGTCACGCGCCCGATCTGATCGTCGTGCTCACCGATCTGGACGGCCCGGCACGACATCGGCCCGCGTGCCCGGTGCTGTGGGCGGTGCCCGAGGCACAGGCGCAGGTGCGTGCGCGGTTCGGGCAGGTGCTCGCGCTGGACTGAGCGTGCCCGATCAAGGACCGCGCTGCAGCCGCGCCCGCGGCGGCGACGCGCGCGATGATCACGCGCCCCGCTGCGACTCCTCCGCGCCCGCTGCTGTACCGGCTTTGCTGCGCTTGCGGTGGTGCGCTTCCGCTGCCGCTGCCCGCTTCCCTCGCTGTGCGCGCGGGGTCCACCCGCGAACACGCGCGAATGACTACCCGCCGCGCAGTCCCGCCTCGCGGATCAGCTTGCCCCACCGGTCGTGCTCTGCGCGCACCCGGGCAGCGAACTCGGCCGGTCCCATCACCATCGGCTCCACGTTCTGCGAAGCGTAGAACTCGCGCATGTCCGGCAGCGCCAGCACCTTCAGGATCAGCGCGTTCAGTCGTTCGACCGTGTCGCGCGGCAGCGAGCCCGGACCGAAGATGCCGTGAAACGCGGTGTACTCGTAATCCGCCACGCCGGCCTGGGCAATCGTGGGCAGGTTCGGGAATGCTTCGGCGCGCGTGCGTCCGGTGGTGGCGAGCGCGCGCAGCTTCCCGCTCTTCACGTGCGGGGCCATCACGATCGCCGAGAAGATCATCATGTCGACGCGCCCCGAGATCAGGTCGGCCAGCATCGCGCTCGAATTCGCGTAGGGCACATGCGTCGCCTGGAACCCCGCGCGCGCCTTGAGCAACTCGGTGGCGAGGTGAAAGCCGGTGCCGTGCCCGGGCGAGCCGAAGTTGATCACACCGGGCTTCTTCTTCGCGAGCGCGACCAGATCGCCGACCGATTTCGCCGGCATCGACGGGTGCACCACCAGCAGCGCCGAGAACTGTCCCATCGGCACGATCGGCACCAGATCGCGCAGCACGTCGATCGGCATCCTGTCCTGCATGTGCGGGTTGGTGGTGATCGACGAGCCCGGTCCGCTGAACACCGTGTAGCCGTCCGGTGCCGATCTGGCGACGATCTCCATCGCGATGTTGCCGGATGCACCCGGCCGGTTATCGACCAGCACCGGATGCCCGATCGTCTCCGACAGACGGTTCGCCAGCGGGCGCGCGAGCGAATCGCTGTTGCTGCCGGGGGAGAAGCCGACCAGTATGCGGATCGACTTCGAAGGGAATGCCGCCACCGGCGCCTGCCCCAGTGCAGGCAGCGCCAGCGCGAACCCCGCCGCTCCGGCCACCATGGCTCGCGCGATCCCGGCAGAGGCACCCGCCCGAACCCGCTCCCCGATGATCGACGCGTGGCGATCCGCACAGCGCAGGCGTTTCATGCGACTCCTCCTTGCACGATGCACGGCCGGCAACTCTGTCGGGCGACTCGTGCGTGCCCATGAAGAGTACACCACCCCGAAAAGGGGTCAGGGTCGATTTCCGCATGGAGGGGGCTCCGCAAAAGGGGTCAGGGAAAAAGGGGCCAGGCCCCTTTTCGGTAGATCGCCGCAACGGGCCGGCCGCCTCCTCGCGGGCGCGAGCCGGTGGAAAAGGGGCCGGTGGAAAAGGGGCCAGGCCCCTTTTCGGGAAATCGGCGGACGGTGGAAAAGGGGCCTGGCCCCTTTTCGCGGCCCCGGGCGTGTCGTCATCGGCGGCACGCGCGGACGCGGGGCTTGGGGCGCTCGCGCACTGCACGCGCCGTTCGCCACGCGGCGTGCAGACGGCCTGCGCAGATGCGCTGCTGCGATCGCCCGCGAGGGCGCATCGCCGGCACGGCGGGTGCTACCTTTGGCGCATCGGCGCACTGGCCGTCCCCGTCACAGGAGCCTCTCATGTTCGAGTACTTTCCCAACAACTACACGTGGAGCCTCGCGGTCATGTCCGCCATCAACCGCGGCGGGCAGATCTCGGAGATCGACGAGGCGTGCCGGCCGCTGCGCGAGGTGGCGGGGATCAAGGCGCTGCACGGCGATCAGACGCAGCAGCGCGCGTGGTTCGAGAGCTGGATGAAGGTGGCCGAGCGCGTGCGCCGGCAGGGCGAGACCGACGAGGCGCTGGGCCGCACCGTATCGGCAGGCCGCAAGTACCTGCGGGCAGGTATCTACTTCCTGCTTGCCGAGCGCATGCCGAGCCATCGCGATCCGCGCCGGCTCGATGCGTACAGGCGCGGACTCGAGACCTACCACCGCGGGCTCGTGCTGCGGCGCGAGCCGGTGGAGTTCGTCGAGGTGCCGTATGGTCCGCACCGGCTCAAGGCGCTGTTCTCGAAGGCGCCGGGTGCTGGCCGCAAGCCGTGCATCGTCCACTTCGACGGTCTCGACGTGACCAAGGAAATCATCTACGCGGCGGTCGGCGAGGAGTTTCGCCGCCGCGGTGTCTCGACGCTGATCGTCGACCACCCGGGCGCAGGCGAAGCGCTGCGCCTGCAGGGGCTGCCCAGTGGCCCCGACACCGAGAAGCCCGCCGCCGCCAGCGTCGACTATCTCGAGACGCGCGCCGACGTCGATGCGGGTCGCATCGGCATGATGGCGATTTCGCTCGGCGGCTATTACGCCCCGCGCGCCGCGGCGTTCGAGAAGCGCTTCAAGTGCGCGATCGCCTGGGGCGCGATCTTCGACTACGGCAAGACGGTGGCCGATCGCATCGGGGGGCGCGGCGAGCCGTCGGTGCCGGGCTACGCCGAGCACGTGAACTGGGTGTTCGGCCGCGACACGATCGAAGAGACGCTGAAGGTCGTGCAGCAGATGACGCTCGAGGGCGTCGCGGACAAGATCACCTGCCCGCTGCTCGTCGTGCACGGCGAGAACGACCGGCAGGTGCCGCTGTGGCACGCACAGCGCACCTACGATGCGGCGGTCAACAGCCCGGGCCGCGAACTGAAGATCTTCCGCCTCGCCGACGGCGCAGCCGAGCACTGCGGCGCTGACAACACGCCGCTGATCGTGGACTACATGACCGACTGGGCAGCGGAGAAGCTCGGCGCGCAGCCCGGCGGCGTCGAAGCCTAGCGACGCCCCGCACAGCCCGCACAGCCCGCACAGCCCGCACAGCCCGCACAGCCCGCACAGCCCGCACAGCCCGCACAGCCCGCACAGCCCGCACAGCCCGCCCCTGCGCGCGGGACAGCCCGGCGCGCCTACTGCGGCTCGATGCCCGCCCGCTTCGCGATCGCGCGGTTGGCGTCGAGATCGCGCTTGACGAACTGTGCGAAGTCTTCCGGCGTACTCGCCACCGACTCGACGCCCAGTTGCGCGAAGGCTGCGCGCACGTCCGGATGGGCGACCGCCTTCACCACCTCGCCCTGCACGCGGCGCGCGAGTTCGATCGGCGTGCCTGCAGGAAACCACATCGCGTGCCAGCCCGTGAAGTCCACCGCGCCGAGCCCTGCTTCCTGATAGGTCGGCACCTCCGGCAGGACTGGCGAGCGACGCGCGCCGGAGACCGCGAGCGCGCGCAGCCGCCCGGCCTGGATGAACGGCAGCGCCTGCGTCACGCTCGGAAACATGATCTCGACATGTCCGCCGAGTACGTCGTTCAGCGCCGGCCCGCCGCCCTTGTAGGTGATGTGAACCATGCCGATACCGGCGCCGGCCATGAACAGTTCCGCGGCGATGTGCGTGGCGTTGCCGATGCCGGCCGAAGCGTAGTTGAGGCGGTCCTTGCGCGCCTTCGCGAGCGCGATCAGCTCCTTCACCGATTTCACCGGCATCGCCGGATGCACGACCAGCACCTGCCCGAACGCGCGCGCGACCTGCGTGATCGGCTGAAAGTCCACGATCGGGTCGTAGGGCAGCTTCTTCAGATACACCGCGTTCGACGTGTGCGAGCCGGTGGTGAACAGGATGGTGTAGCCATCGCGCGGCGCGCGCGCGACGATCTCGGAGCCGATCGTGCCACTGGCACCCGGGCGCGAATCGAACACGATCGGCTGGCCGAGACCGGCGCCGACACGATCGAGCACCGGGCGCGCCACCGAGTCGATCGGTCCGCCACCGGCGAAGGGCACGATGACGCGGATCGGCCTGCTCGGCCAGGACTGCGCGGCGAGCGAGCCTGCGCCCGCCACGGCGAGAACTGCGAGTACGCCCGGGAGCATGACCGGGCGCACGGATCTGCAACACAGCATCGGCATCGAGACTCCGCGAACGAGACCGTCCATTGAACCGCAACCGGCGTTACTGTAGCGGAACGCGAACCCGAACGAGGCGACACCGATGGATCCGATCTTTCCCCGCTTCTCCGATGCCGAGTACGCGCGCCGCGAGGCCGTCGTGCGGCGCGAACTCGCCAGTGCCCGTCTCGATGCGGTGATCGCCGTCGGCGACGCCGGATCGCGCGGGGCCAATCAGGCCAACGTCGCGTGGCTCACCAACTGGTGGGATCCGTATCCTGCCTACGTCGTGATGACCCCGGCGTCGGCGCCGGTGCTGCTGGTGAGCAACCAGCTCTATCTGCACACTGCCGAGCGGGCCGCGCGGCCGGTGGAGATGCGTGTGCAGGGGCTCGCGCCGGGCGAGGTGATCGCCACGTGCCTCGAGGATCTGGGGGTGCGCAGCGGGCGCGTCGGCGTGGCCGCCGTGCGCAACGTCGGCCGCGCGTCGATGCCCTCGCACCACTTCGACGTGCTGCGGGCGAAGCTGCCGCAGATCGAGTTCGTCGATGCCACCGACGTGTTCGCCCGAGCGCGGCTGATCAAGAGCGCCGAGGAGATCGAGTGGTTCGAGCGCGGCGCGCAGCTCACCGACCTCGCGATGCAGGCGATCGAAGCCGAGACCCGTGTCGGCATGCCGGAGTACGAGCTCTCTGCCATCCTGCACCGCGCCGTGCTGCCCGCGGGCGGCACGCTGCGCCTGCAGTTCGTCGGTGCCACGCCGATGAGCGACCCCGAGCTGATCTTCCCGTGGCAGTACCCGTCGCAGCGCCCGCTTGCGGTCGGCGACGTGCTCCTCACCGAGATCAGTGCCGGGTGGTGGGGGTGTTCGGGGCAGATCCAGCGGCCGTACGCGATCGGCTGTGCCCCGTCCGACGAGTATCTGCGGCTGTTCGAGCTCGCCGCGCGCGCGTACGACCGGATCATGCAGGTGCTCAGGCCCGGCGCCACCGACGCCGATGTACGCGCAGCGGCGTCGTTTCTGGACGACGAGCGCTGCCGCACGTTCGACGTGCTGCTGCACGGCTGGGGCCTGCAGATCGAGGACCCGCGGGTGGATCTGCCCACCGCGGTGATCCGGCGCGAACTCAAGCCGGTGACCTTCGCCGAGGGGATGCTGCTCGTCGTGCAGCCGCACGTGGTGTCGGAAGACGGCAAGCGGGCGGTGCAAGCGGGGAATCTGGTGGTGATCGAAAACGGCGGGGTGCGGGCGTTGCAGCGGCATCCGATGGGCTTCAGGACGGTGGGCTGAGACACGCAGCCGTGCCGATCGTGTCGGCCGCGATCCGGCGGTTCACGATCGGCACGGCTGCGTGCGCTCGGCGAAGGGGTGCCGCGCGCGGATCAGGCCGCAGCAGCCTTCACCCCTTGACGCAGACCACCTGGCGCAGCGTGTGCACCACCTCCACGAGGTCGCGCTGCGCAGCCATCACCGCATCGATGTCCTTGTAAGCCATCGGCGTCTCGTCGATCACGCTGTCGTCCTTCCGGCATTCGACACCCTGCGTCGCGGCCGCGTGGTCGGCGACGGTGAAGCGTCGCTTTGCCTCCGTGCGGCTCATCGCCCGGCCCGCGCCGTGGCTGCAGCTCTCGAAGCTCGCCGGATTGCCCAGCCCCCGGACGATGAAGCTGCGCGCCCCCATGCTGCCCGGGATGATGCCGAACTCGCCGCGGCGTGCGCTCACCGCGCCCTTGCGCGTGACGAACAGGTCTTCGCCGAAATGCCGTTCGCGCCGGACGTAGTTGTGGTGGCAGTTCACAGCCTGTACGCCGGATTCGAACGGCCTCGGGATTTCCCGCGCAAGCGTGTCGAGGAGGGTGCGCATCATGACCTCGCGGTTCATCGCGGCGAAGCGCTGGGCCCAGTCGACCGCAAACACGTAGTCGTCGAAGTGTCGAGCCCCTTCCTCGAAGTAGGCGAGGTCGCGGTCCGGCAGATTCGCCTCGTGGCGCATCGCATCCTCGCGAGCGAGCGCGATGAAGTGCACGCCGATCGAGTTGCCGACGCCGCGCGAGCCCGAGTGCAGCATCAACCAGACCGAGTCGGCCTCGTCGAGGCAGACCTCGATGAAGTGGTTGCCCGTGCCCAGCGTGCCCAGATGGGTGCGGTGGTTGCTGCGCTGCAGGCGCGGGTGACGCTCGCACAACTGCGCGAACTCCGGCGCGAGCGTGGCCCACGCCTCGTCGACCCGGCGCGGCGGCTCGGCCCACGCGCCTTCGTCGCGCCCGCGGCGCTGCAGCGTGCGACCGTGCGGTACCGTGCGTTCGATCGCCGAGCGCAGGCGACCAAGAGAGTCGGGAAGGTCGCCTGCGCGCAGCGTCGTGCGGCAGGCCATCATGCCGCACCCGATATCGACGCCAACCGCCGCGGGAATGATCGCCGCGCGCGTCGGGATCACCGAACCGACGGTCGCGCCGATGCCGAAGTGCACATCGGGCATGGCGGCCACGTGCGGATGCACGACCGGCAGGCGCGCGACATTGGCGAGCTGTGCCCGGGCGGCGCTTTCGACGGGAACGCCGCGCGTCCACATGCGGATCGGCACGCCGCCGTCCGTGTGCTCGGTGGTGTACAGCGGGGAAGACGGATCGAGGTGTTGCATCGCGGGCTGCTCCCGGTGAAGGCTGGAAACGCGAAGGCCCGGGTCCTTGCGGACACCGGGCCTCCGGGAACGGGAGCGCCGACGCGTCTAAGCGGCTGCGCCCCCCGGAGGAAGGGTGGAGAACCGGAATGCCGTCAGGCGACGGCATATCGATCGAACTCGAGGTGTCGATGGATGCCGGGTCAGTGAGGGTGGCAGGTACATGGCGCTCGATCGGGTGCGCGGCGGCGATGGTCATGAGGCAGAAGGCGCGGGATGGTGAAGACGATGAATCACGAAGTCAAGGCCGTCGGGTGCCTGCCCGGGCAGGCATGTGCTCGTCGTCAACGCGCAGCTGCCGGTCACGAGCGTGAGGGAGCTCGTCGCGCTTGCGCGCGCGAAGCCCGGGCAGCTGCGCCATGCGTCGGCCGGCTCGGGCAGCCTCGCCCACCTGGCCGGCGAGCTGTTCGCGCGCAGCGCAGGGGCTCGATACCACACCGACCACGCCTCAGGCCTTCGCGGAGCTGCTGCGCAGCGATCTCGCGAAGTGGCGCGAGGTCATCCGCTCGGCGGGCATCAAGGGCGAGCAAGGCACGCGGAGTGTCGCAGCTGGTGCAGCTGACCGGGCGGCGTGCAGCTTGCCGCCCTGGGCGCGCACTGCTGGCAGAGCGGACCGGCGCACAGGACACGAACAAGGGTGTCGACAACCCGCGTGCGGCGCGGATGCCGGCCATCAGCGCAAGGTCGACTAGCTAGCGCCTGGCGGCACGTGCGGCACGTCTGCAGGTGATGGATATCGAGGACCGGCAGTCGCGCAGCGCGCGCGTGCCACGCGACACCCGCTGCGCCGCATTGGCCTGCGACAGGCCGAGGACGGCGGCGATCGTCCGCTGGTCCAGCTCGTCCTGGTAGCGGCAGGCCACGGCGCGCTGCTGCTCGGGGGACAGGGCGTCGTAGCACTCGGCGATGAACGCGCGCACTTCGGCGAGCAGGGCATCGCCCGCCGGATCGTCGTGCGCCGGGGGAAGGGCGTGCGCTGCGTCCGTACCCTCCGCACCCACCGCGCCCTCCGCGTCGTCCGCGGGCAGCGTGTCGTGGTCCGGACGAAACTGCGCGCGGGCGAACGACAGCGCCTCGTTGTGCACGACCTGCCGGAGGAACGGCTCGAAGACCTCGCCCTGCCAGGTGCGCAGCCGGCGACAGTCGTCCTCGAGCAGCTTCACGAAGACGCGCTGGGTGACGTCGTCCGCGTCGTGGTGGCCGAGGCGGGTGTCGCGGCGGGCGGTCCAGTAGATGAAGCGGGTGTAGCGGCGGACGAGGCGATCGATGGCGCCCGCATCGCCGACGATGACGGCTGCCATGACGGCGCGATCGGCGTCGACGGCGGAACACAGCTGAACAGGAAGTACTCGCCTCCCGCGAGCAGGCTAGCGCCCATGGAAGGTAACCAGACCGCAGGGAGGCTGTGCCTTGCCCCGGGGTGGTCATTCCGCGGTACGGGCCGAATCGTGGATCACTGGCAGGACAAGCGCTGAAGCAACCAGACAAGGATTGCTTAAGTCTGCGCAGCGTCCTCAGGCCCGCTCTATCCCCCACACTTCCGCGCCCGCCTCACGTACAAACCGCACGCGTGGTGCGGGCGGCAGCCTGCCGTCGTGCAGCGCTCTCAGTTCTGTCGTCAGCAGATTCCGCGCACCGTCTTCGGGCTTCTCGGCGAGCACGTTCAGCGCAACCTTCACGAACTTTCCGTAAAGGGTACGACCATTGATCTGCACCACGTGCCAGCCCAGCGGAAGCCCGTCGCGATGGTTGCCGAACATGATGCACAGGGATCGCGAGGCGGTATCGCCGTGCCTGCGAGACGCGGTGGGAATGACCGGAAAGACGAACCGTCCGGGACCGGGGCGGCGCCAGTATTCGGCGAGGCGCGCAGCCACACGGTCGGCGATCGCGTCGTGAAAGGCACGACGCAGGGTTTCGGGCGGTACCGGTCCGATGTAGCGCAACTCGTCGGACTTCTTGCGCAGGCGGAAGAAGCGGCCAGGTTTGTCGGTGCTGCCGATCCACGCAGCGATCGGGTTGCGCTCGAGATAGGCGCGCCAGCGTTTTTCGGGTGCGGTATCGACCGCCTCGACCTCGGTGCCGGCGACATCGGCGCGGTGGATATCGCGAGCGAAGCGTTCGCGAAAGTGGACGACCAGCGCATCGAGCGAAATCCGGTCGCAGAACCGGTCTTCTGCCAGCATCGCTTCGAGCACTACCATCTTGAACGACCGTGTCATTGCCGTACGCTCGATCTCCTTCAGAAACTCGCCCGCGACAGCGTCGAGCATACGGTGGTCTTCGGTCGCCAGTCCTGCGAGTTCGAGCAGGGCGATCCAGCGATCGGTTCCGGTGGCCTTGAAGGCGGTTCCGAGCTTGTATCCGCCTTCGTCCAGCCACTGCGCGAGCGTCGGAGCGTTACCTTGGCGCTGTGCCAGCGATTGCAGCCCCCGCAGGATTACCTCGCGCTGCGGCAGCGCGCGCTGCAGGGACTCATGCAGCGTCGCCAATGCGATCGGCTCGATATCGAGCGTTACGCCCTCGGGGACGCCTTCCGGCCGTTCGGCGCCCCGCAGCCAACGCTCGATCCGGGTCAGTGCAGCGTGGCTGGTCGCGCGATCGGCGCTGTCGGTAAACTCCGCACCGGCCAGTAGCGGCAGCTTCACATGCACGTTGCGATAGTTGCCGATGAAATCGAGCACGACAAGGTGCGGTTTCTTCGGGTGCAGTCGCAGGCCGCGGCCGAGTTGCTGGACGAACACGGTCATCGACTCGGTAGGACGAAGGAACAGCACGAGATCTACCACCGGGATGTCGACGCCTTCGTTAAACAGGTCGACCGTAAACAGCACTCGCAACGCGCCGTCGGAGAGCGCGGCGATTGCAGCGCTGCGGTCAAGCGACGTCGCGCCCGAGTGCACGGCTGCTGCCGGGATTCCGGCGGCTGCAAACGCTTCGGCCATACGATCGGCGTGCTCGATCGACACGCAGAAGCCCAGTGCGGCACGCGAGGCATGCTGGCCATAGCGCTCGAGGATGAGCGCGATCCGGTCAGGCGAAAGCACCCGTGGGGTCAGCTGGCGCGGATCGTATCCGGTGCGTGCTGTATTCAGCAGCTCGTCGCCGTAGTTCACGGTGTCGGCGATGCCGAAGTAGCGAAACGGCGCGAGCCAGCCAAAACCGATCGCTTCCAGCAGCCCGACCTGATACGCGAGGTTACCGTCGCACAGGGCGAGCAGATCACGGTTGTCGGCGCGAAACGGCGTGGCGGTGAGCCCAAGCAGGAAATCGGGGGCGAGCGCGTCGAGGATGCGGGTGTAGCTGTCCGCCGCAGCGTGGTGGAATTCGTCGATCACCACATAGTCGAAGCGCGCCTCGCGCAGCCGCGGCAGGTGCGCCGAGCGCGAGACCGTCTGCACCGAGGCGAACACGATGTCACGCTCGTACTCGGCGAGCCCTTCGACAACGAACCCCTGCGTACGCCTCGGATACACCGTGGCGAACGTCGTGGCGGCCTGCTGCAGCAACTCGCGCCGGTGCGCGAGAAACAGCACGCGCCGCGCGTGTGCGACATCGAATGCGGCGAGAAAGGTCTTCCCCAGTCCGGTCGCCGCCACCACCAGGGCGCGCCGCTCCCCGTCGGCGCGCAGCCGCTGCAGTTCCTGCAGCGCGAGGGTCTGCACCGGCCGCGGCAGCACGGCAGTGACGCGGTACTCCTCCGGCGCCTCCCCGGTTTCGCGCACCGGTACCCGGCGCTGGCGCGCATAGTCTTCGATCCACGCTGGGGAAAGCGGGACCGCAAAGACGTCGTCGAACAGTTCGTCGAAGCGTACGGCGATCTCGTGCATCGGGTCGCCGGCATCGACGTCGAGTACTGTCCACGTCCACTCGACGCCGTCGATCAACCCGCTGCGGCTGATGTTGGACGAGCCGATGAACGCGCGGCCGGAGCCGTCGGCACGCTCGAATATCCACGCCTTGGGGTGGAAGCCGCGAGAAGGGTGGCGGTAGACGCGTGCGTCGAAGCTGCCTGGCCAGCCGCACAACCTGTGCAGCGCCTCGGGCTCAGTGACGTCGAGATAGTCGGTGGTGAGCAGCTCCAGCCTCGCCCCGCGCAGCAGCGCTGCGCGCAGCGCGCCCTCGAGCAGATCGAGGCCACTGCGCATGACGAAAGACACCGCAATGCGCGCGCGCGTGCAGGCGCGCAGCTCGTGCTTGAGCGCATCGAGCAGCGAGGTCCCGCCGCCGACGTGCAGCCGGCGAGGGCCGGAAGGCTGAGCGTGCAGCACCCGGCCTGCGTCGAACCCGCCATGTGACGCGCGCTTGCGACGCGCACGCTCGGCGATCGCGTTGGGGGAGAGCCCGCACTGGGCGCCGATCGCCTCGACCACGGTCTGCACGTCGGCGAGTTCCTCCAGTACGCGCTCAGGGCTGGCGTGCCAGAGCGCGTCCACAGCCTCGTGGCTTTCCTCGAGCAACTTGAGCCCGAGCAGACGCACCAGCTCTGCCGGCTCCGCGGTACGGATACGCAGCGTGCGCCCCTGCGCCCGCGCGAGTTCCGGGATACCGTCCCGGACCAGCTTGTGCCGGCCCGGTTCAGCCACCGCGCGCGGACCAGTAGTCCGCTTTCTCGGGAATGATCCAGCGTACCCCGCCGCGCGGATCGGCACGGTCGCCGCGATAACGCGGGATCAGGTGCAGGTGCAGGTGCGGCACCGTCTGCCCGGCCGCCGACCCGTCATTGATGCCGAGATTGTAGCCGTCGGGGTGCAGCTCCTCGTCAAGCGCGGCCTTCGCTTCTTCCAGCAGCGTGAACATTGCAGTGCGCTCCTCGGCCGTGGCTTCGAAGAACGAACTCACGTGGCGGACCGGCACGATCAGCGTGTGGCCGGGCGAGACGGGAAAGCCGTCGCGCAGCACGATCGCCAGCGGGTGGCGCAGGAGGATGCGGGGCTCGGCCAGCGTGCAGAAGGGACAGGGGTTCATTGTGTTTGCGGGAGGCTGCAGAGGGAGACGACGTCACTCGCCGAGAAACACGTGCTCGCGATGCCACGCGATGTACTCCGCAGCGGGTCGATCCTCTTGCCTGTCGGGCAGGCATCGCAGCGGTGAGCCGTGGTGGGCGTAGTATTCTCGTCCATTGGAGAAGTCGGCCTTGAGACGACTGCTCACCACAAGCCGGAGGTCGGGGGTGATGCCCACGTAACCGCGATCGAACAGCGTGTGGATGTCCGATCGCAACAGCACCCCGTTGCCGAGCACGTGCGGACCCTTGCTCGAATAGGGCTTCACATGCGCGGCCTGCAGCACGGGCAGCGTTCGCTCCCCGGTCACTGCGCAGCGGCGTCCGTAGGCTTCGGTGACCAGCACCCGGAAGCCGCCTTGCCCGAGTCGCGCGCGCGCGAGGTACTCCGCCCCGAAGGCGGGCTCGCGAACGACATCTCGGGCTACATCGACTTGCCGCAGGCGCTCGCGTACCGCCGCCCAGAGCTGTCGACCCTCGGCATCCTCGGTGTCGTATCCGCGCCCTTGCACGATGTTCGACTTCCAGCTCGGCGGCACCGGAATCCACGCCTCGCACGGCCACAGAAACGGGCCGTTGAGCACGTTGCAACCGATTGTCGGATCGCCGCTGAACGGCTCGCGTCGATACTTGCGCACCCGGTCGATCAGGTCCGGGTAGCTGCTCACGCCGTTCTTGGCGCCGAACGCCTCCCACGCCAGCGCTGCTGGCAGCGCGCTGAACCGGACGAAGAACGCACCCCCAGCGATGAAGTTGTTGGGCGAGTGCAGCTTGAACAGGAAGGGACTGCCCGGCTGGAGAAACTTGACCGGTGCCCGCTGTGCAGAGGGCTGCCAGAAGTTCACTTCGTCGACCGGTGGGTCCGATGCGGCCAGCGCAGCGAACCAGTCATCGTCGGTGACACCGACCCAGAATTTCTTCGGCCGGTGCTCTTGCAGGCTGTGTCTTTCATTCGTCGGGACGGCAGACGCGAAGCGGCAGGGGAATCTGCCTCACGGCTCAAGGGTACGGCTCGCCGCAGCGACCGGCAACACCGTTCACTATTCGGCGGCATGCACGTCTCCCGGCTCCGATCTGTCCCCTGGACGACTAGCGCGGTCTGCAACCCTTTCCTGCCGCGGGATATCTGCACCATGAATGGCCGTGGCATGGGCGCGCTCGTTCGCATTCAGCCCCATCAACCCGGCAGAGCTGCCCGACGATTTCATCGTGCCTTTCCCGGACATCGAGGAGGGTGTGCCTTGGTCATCTCCTCGCGCGGCGCTCGACCGCCTGGCGCGAGTAGCTACCCGCGGGCGACCAGCGTCCTCGCACTACGACGTAATCGCAGCCAGTGTCGCGGTGTGGAGCCGGCCGTGCTGCCGTCTGCCCATGCGCGCATCCATCTTGGGTCTTGTGGCTACGTAGCCGATGCGCGACGCACCCTGGGATTCGAACCAGGAGATCGCGCGGTCTGCGCGCGTGGCTTTCGGAAACGTCTCCACCTTACCGCTGCCCGCATTGCGCCCGTTGCAGCCGCAGGGTTATCCTGACTTGACCGTCACTCTATGAGCGAATGCCATGACCTTCTCCGTCGTCGGCCGCTGCGCCCGCACCGGCCATTTCGGCATCGGTATCGCCACCAGTTCGCCCGCAGTGATGAGCCGCTGTGTGCACGTGAGTCGCGACGGCGCGGTCGCTTTCCAGTCGGTGCCTGATCCGCGTCTGGGTGCGCTGGGGCTGCGGCGGGTCGAAGAGGGCTGGTGGGCGCAGAAGGTCGTCGATGAGCTGGTGTCCACCGACCTCTGGCCGGGCAAGCGGCAGATCGGCGTCATCGATACCGACGGGCACATCGCCGCTTACACCGGTAAGGACAATGCGCCGTGGGCGGGGCACCTGATCGGTGCCGACTACATCGCGCTGGGTAACGTGCTGGCGGGGCCGGAGGTGGTGCAGGCGATCTCGGAAGAGTTCGCGGCGGGGGCTGCGCTCGAACTGGAGGAGCGGTTGCTGCGCGCGATCGAGGCGGGGCGCGATGCCGGTGGTCAGATGGAGGGGCAGACCTCGGCCGGCATTCTCGTGTATGGGCGAGCGGCGTATTCGCGCTGCGATCTGCGCGTCGACGTGTCGGAGGAGCCGGTAGCCGAGCTGCGCCGCATCTACGACTGGTACCGGCCACTTATTCCCTATTACGAGGAGCGCTCGCGTAATCCGACAGTGCCGCGCTACAAGGACTTTCTCGCGCAGCAGGGCATCGCCCGCGAGTACGGCAGGCCCGTACCTGTCACCCGCGGACCGAACGCGTACGTTGCCGTCACTTCCGCCAACTCCACGGGAAAGGGTCGATGATGCGCCGTGTTTCGCGACTACTTGCGCTGCTGTGCCTGTCTGCCTGCGCCGCGACCTCGTTCGCGCAGACCTATCCGAGCAAACCGATCCGCTTCGTCGTACCGTTCCCCGCTGGCGGCGACCTCGACCCGGTCGCGCGCGGTCTCGGCGATCACTTCCAGGCGACGTGGGGCCAGCCCTACGTGGTGGAGAACCGGCCCGGAGCGAATGCGATGATCGGCACCGAGTTCGTCGCCAAGTCGGCGCCGGACGGCTACACGCTGCTCATCTGCTCGCCGGGGGCGATGACGATCAACCCGCACCTGTACGCGAAGGTGCCGTACACGGTGGGCAAGGACATTCTGCCGGTGTCGCTCGTGGCGTGGACGCCGATGGTGCTGGTGGTGAGCAAGAAGCTGCCGGTCAACAACTACGCGGAGTTCGTGACGTTCTTGCGGGCGAACCCGGGCAAGGTGTCGTTCGCCTCGGCGGGTCGCGGCAACGTCACCCATCTGGCGGCTGAACTGTTCATGCGCGAGGCGAAGCTCTCGGCCGTGCATGTGCCGTACAAGGGTGCGCAGGCGGTGATCGCCGATCTGCTCGGTGCGCACATCGAAATGTATTTCAACCCGCTGCCTTCCGCGCGGGGCTATGTGACGCAGAACCTGAATCGCGTGACGCCGATTGCGGTGACCAGCCGCGCCCGGGCACCGATACTACCCGACGTTCCGACGCTGGACGAACTCGGCCTGAAGGGCTTCGACGTAGTGTCCTGGTACGGGCTCTGCGCGCCCGGCGGTACGCCGAAGGAGATCGTCAACCGGCTGAGCGCAGAGGTTGCGCGTGCGCTCGCCACCGGCGATCTCGCCGAGCGGCTGCGCAGCTTCGGCACCACTCCGCGCGCGAATACGCCTGAACAGTTCGCCGAGGAAATCCGGCGCGAGTCGGCGATGTGGGGGCGCATCATCCAGGACAACGCGATCAAGGCCGACTGAGGTGATGGCTGCAGCCCGGGCCGTACCCGACATAACCGGCGGGGTGCCAGCAATCGACCACCACTCGCATGCGTCGATGAGCCGGTTTCGCACGGTGGAGCAGATCGAGCGTGCGTTCGCCACCGCGCATCTCGAGGCGAATGTGCCCCCGGCGGTCTATCTCGAGTACATCGCTGCGCGCAATGCCGGCGATGCCGCGACGCTGGCGAGGCTCGATGCCGGGCACGGTACCGAGGCGCTCATGCTGGCCGGGCTCACCTTCCGCTCCACCACGTTCTTCGCGCGTGCGCTGCGCGAAGGTTGCCGTGACCTCTATGGCCCGTCCGGAGACTGGGACGCGCTGATGCGCACCGCGCAGGAGTGGGGCGAGCGCGGCCCGGCGTGGCCCTACGATCGCGCGATCGAGGTCGCACGCACGCCGATCGTGCTGACCGACGTGCCGTACATCGACCGTGCACACTGGCGTAGCGAGCACTTCCGGCAGATCGCGCGCATCGACCCGTATCTCTACCCGTTCCACCCGGGAACTGCGCCGGGTCGCGGCACCGAGTACCAGCGCTTTCACACCGTGTTCGCGAACGTGCTGGCGAAGGAACTGCAGGGCTACGGCATGGCGCAGCCGCCAGCGGGCTTCGACGACTACATACAGTTCGTCGACGCCTCGCTCGCGCGCCGGGTGGACGAGGGGGCGATCGGGCTCAAGATCGTCTCGGCCTACGTGCGGAAGATCGACTTTGCCGACGCGAACCGCGACGAGGCCGCGAGTGTCTACACGGCGCTTGCCACGGGGAAGACAGTCGATACGGCGCCGCTGGAGAACTTCATCGTACGCAGGCTCGCGCACTGGGCGGCAGAGCGCAGTCTGCCAATGCAGATCCATGTGGGCATGGGGCATCCCGAGCCGGGCATGCGGGTGGCCAACAGCGCACCATTCCTGCTCGAAAGATTCCTCGATACGCCGTCGCTGAACCGCCTGCGCGTCGTGCTGCTGCACGGCGGCTATCCGTTCTCGAGCGACGTCGCTGCGCTCGCGCAGACCTACGGCAACGTGTTCATCGACTTTTCGTGGATGCCGTACCTGCACCACTACTACCTTCGCACGAAGCTCGCTGAGTGGCTGGAGATCCTGCCAGCGAACAAGGTAATGTACGGCTCCGACACGAGCGCACCCGAGTTCCACGTGGCTGCGGCGCGCTTTGCGCGCGAGTCGCTGAATCACGTACTGGCCGATGGCCACGCCCGCGGCATCTGGGATACGAAACAGATCGACTGGCTCGCGCGGCGCATCCTCTTCGAGAACACCGCCGAGGTGTACGGCCTCTGAAATGGGGTCAGGGTCGATTTCCGCAGCGAGACAACCGGGGATGCAGAGGGGACTGGCGCAGAAATCGACCCTGACCCCTTTTCAAGCCCCCTTTGTCGAGGCGCTCATCGTGCAGCCGAGTGCCTCGCCCTCATGTTGCCTCCGTGCGCAGGAAGGACCCGTGATCAAGTCGACGAAGAGTACTGAAACAAGTACTAGTCGGGTCATTCAAGTATTGAAAGAGGCCACGATGTCCAATACGCTCACCGCGACCGAGCTGAGGCACCGCGGCATGACTGCCGTCGAGGAAGTACTTCAGCGCGGCTCGGTGCCCATCGTCAAGCGCAACAGGCCTGCTGGAGTCGTGCTGTCCGAGGCCGAGTACCTGCGTCTGGCGGGCGGGAAAGTGCCGGCGGTGCAGGGGCAGACTGCGCTGCAGTGGCTGCTCGCGCAGCCTGCAGCGGGCGCGCGCGACAGACAGGAGATCGACGCCTGCTTCGCGGCCGGGCGCAACTGGTGACCGTCGCGTTCCTCGACGCCAGTGCGCTGATCTGTCTGGTCGAGGGTCGCGAGCCGTTCGCGGGGACGGTCCGGACGGCGATGCAGGCACTGGCGATGCGGCACGATCGGTTGTCGCTTGCAGTGAGTCGTCTCACCTGGCTCGAATGCCGCGCGGGACTGAAACAGAATGACGCGTCAGTGCTTGGACGCCACGACGCGTTCCTCGTGCGTCGCGGGCTGCGCACGCCCGACGCTCTGCAGGCTGCCAGCCGTCTGCAGCTGGGGGCCCGATCACGTACTGGTGACAGGCAACGCGGTGTTCCGCCGCGTGTACGGGTTGATCGTGGAGGTGCTGGGCTGAGCGGGCGGCGTGTATCGCGCCCTGCTTGCATTCCGGCCCGATCAATCTGCTAACCTGGTGCCGATTCGTTCAGCCACAGCATCGATGAATTCCGACGACGGGATCGCACACGGATACGGTTGGCGCTCATCGCTGGAGGCGTTCAGCACTGCCTCGCCCCGCGTCGTTCGTGGTCGCCTCGCTGACTTCGTTCGCGACGCGACGGCCGAACAACTGCGCGCCTGGGACCGGTCGATTCCGTTTCTGCAGCAGGAATGCGCCGAGTACATCGTCGGCGATGCGGTTGCCGCCGAGTACACCGCGATCCTCGAGTACGAGTTGCCGCGGGACTTTCGCCGGCCGGACATGATCGTGCTGCAGCACGGCGGGGTGGCGGTGATGGAATTGAAAGGCTATCCGTACCCGACACAGTCGGCACTGGATCAGGTGCGGGGCTACGCGCGAGACCTCTCCGCATACCACGAGGCCTGCGCCGGGGCGGCCGTGGTACCGGTGCTGGTGGTCGGCGAATCGCCTCGGCCGCGGGAGCTGCGCGACGGCGTGCATGTCGTGTCCCCCGACATGCTCGATGCGCTGCTGGCCGAACTGGCCGATCGCAACCGACCGGAAGTGTCGGCGCAGGCGTTTCTCTCTCCGGATGCGTACGCGCCGCTGCCGGGTATCGTGCATGCGGCACGCGAGCTGTTCAACAAGCGGCCCCTGCCGATGATCAAGCGCGCACGGGCGGCGACCGAGCCAGCGCTCGACTGCATCACGCGCGTGGCGCACGAAGCGGCGCGGACGAAGTCGCGGCATCTGGTGCTGTTGAGCGGCGTACCCGGGTCGGGCAAGACGCTGGTCGGGCTGCAACTGGTGCACGCGGGATGGCTGGACGATCTGGCGGTGGAGCGTCCGGGCAAGCGAGCGGCGGCGCCGGCTGTCTACCTGTCCGGAAACGCACCGCTGGTTGAGGTACTCCAGCACGCGCTGAAGGACGGTGGCGGTGGCGGACGCACGTTCGTGCAGGGCGTGAAGCAGTATGTGAGCTACCACGAGCGCAGGCCGAAGGCGACACCACCCGAGCACCTGATCGTGTTCGATGAAGCCCAGCGCGCGCACGATGCCGCGCGGGCAGCAAAGGTGCACAAGACCGAGGTCGGGCCGTCGGAGCCGGAACTGCTCCTGAAGTTCGCTACCCGGATTCCCGAGTGGAGCGTGCTGGTAGCCCTGATTGGCGATGGTCAGGCGATCCATGCCGGCGAGGAAGGCGGCGTGCCGCTATGGGCCGAAGCGCTGAGCAAGGTGATGAACGCCGATCGGGGTATCTGGCATGTTCATGCGTCGCCGCGCCTGGCCGCCTCGTTCCGACAGCTTCGCGTTCAGCTGCACGAATCGAATGCACTCGACCTCGACACTGAAATCCGTTTCCACCTCACCCCGCAGGTGCACGCGTTCGTGGACGGCTTGCTTGGCGGCAGAGATATCGACGGACTACGCACCATCGCGCGCACCCTGAACGACGGCGGTCATCGTTTTCTTCTGACTCGTTCGCTCGAGTCGGCGAAGCGGTATCTGGAAGAGCGCTATGCCGATGGGCCGGGCGTACGTTATGGCTTGCTTGCCTCCGCGAAGGACCGCTGGCTCGTGGATCACGACGTCGACAATTCGTTCCAGACGACGAAGCGCCTGCGGGTGGGACCCTGGTACAACGCACCGAAGACCGATCCGCGCTCGTGCTGTCGGCTCGAAACCGTGGCCACCGAGTTCTCGTCCCAGGGCCTGGAACTGGATTTCGCGTTGCTGGCGTGGGGATCTGACCTGGTGGTACTCGATGGCAAGTGGTCTGACGCATACGCACGAGGATCGCGCGACCCGATCCGCGACCCGATGACGATGCGGCGTAACGTCTACCGGGTTCTGCTCACCCGCGGCCGGGACGGCACGGTGGTATTCGTCCCGCCGGACGCTCGTCTGGATGGCGTTGCCGAACGACTGCTGCAGGCCGGCTTCAGGCCCCTGCACGAATCTCGCGCCTGAACGTCCGCGAAGCACGTGCGGCCACGCATCTCCCGACAAAAGGGGTCAGGGTCGATTTCCGCGGCGCTCTATAGCCGCACCTGTCTGGCCGCGGAAATC
>CANGUQ010000012.1 GCA_947456915.1 Betaproteobacteria bacterium | reverse complement strand
GGGGCAACGCACGCGCCGCTCGCCTCGCCGGGCTGCCGGTGGCGCGGCTCGCGCTCGCCGCGTGCTTCCTCGGCGGCGCGGCGGCGGGCCTTGCCGGCATGGTCGAAGTCGCTGCCGTGCACGGCAGCGCCAATGCCTCGCTGATGGCCGGCTACGGCTACGCGGGAATCCTGGTGGCGTTCATCGCACGCCAGAACGCGCTCGCCATCGTCCCGGTGGCAATACTCGTCGGGGGACTGTCGGCTAGCGGTGGCATGCTGCAGCGACGTCTGGACCTGCCCGATGCGACGGTGCTGGTGCTGCAGGGCGTGGCCTTCCTGCTCATCCTGGCGAGCGAGCCGCTGTATGGCCGCACGTGGTTCGCGGGTCGCGGGCGGGCTGTGGCATGAGCGATCCGGGCTGGGCGGGGGTGCTGATCGCGGTGCTGGGCGGCGCGCTGCGGGTGAGCACGCCGTTCCTGTTCGTGAGCCTGGGCGAGTGCATCACCGAGAAGAGCGGGCGCATCAACCTGGGGCTGGAGGGCATTCTGGTCATGGGCGCCATGGCCGCCTACGGGGTCGCCTTCGAGACGGGCGATCCCTGGCTCGGGGTGCTGGCCGCGGGCGGTGCCGGGCTGCTGCTCGGCTTGCTGCACGGAGCGATCTGCACCCTGCCGCGCGTGAACGACATCGCGGTGGGCATCGGCCTGATGCTGTTCGGACTGGGCCTCGCGTTCTTCCTCGGCAAGCCGTACGTGCAACCGAAGGCGCCCGGCCTGCCGGCGATCCCCCTCGGCGGGTGGAGCGATTCGCCGCAGATCCAGTCTGCGCTCCAGGTGAGTCCGCTGTTCCTGCTCGGCCTCGCGCTGGCGATCGCCCTCGCCTGGGCCTTCCGCAACACGCGCTGGGGCCTCGTGCTGCGCATCGTGGGCGACAGTTCGGACGCGGCGCGGGCGATGGGCTATCGGGTGAATCTGGTGCGCACGCTCGCCACCGGCGCCGGCGGATTGCTCGCCGGCATCGGCGGGTCGTTCCTCTCCCTGCACTACCCCGGAAGCTGGAGCGAGGGACTGTCGAGCGGCCAGGGCCTGATGGCGGTGGCACTGGTCATCTTCGCGCGCTGGAACCCGGTGCACTGCTTCTACGCCGCGCTGCTGTTCGGCGGCGCCAGCGCGCTGGGGCCGGCGCTGCAGTCGGTGGGAATCACCACCGGGTACTACCTGTTCAACGCGGCGCCGTACGTGCTTACCCTGGCCATCATGGTCGTCACCTGTTCGCCGAGGCGCACGCTGCACGGGGCGCCCGGCGAGCTGAGCATCGTGCGCTGAGCGCCCGGCGCCAGCGCGTACCCAGCCTCTGACCGGACGAGGATCCATGCCCGAGACCTTCATCACTGCCGACCCGTATCGCTGGCCCTTCGACGGCGATCTGCGCGCGTCCAACACCGCGCTCGTCGTGATCGACATGCAGACCGATTTCTGCGGCATCGGGGGCTACGTCGACAAGATGGGCTACGACATCTCGCTCACCCGCGCGCCGGTGGAGCCGATCAGGCGCCTGCTCGCAGCGATGCGCGCCGGCGGCTACCCCGTCATTCACACCCGCGAGGGCCACCGCCCGGATCTGTCGGACCTGCCGGAGAACAAGCGCTGGCGCTCGCGGCGCATCGGCACCGATGGCATCGGCATCGGCGATGCGGGTCCCTGCGGACGCATCCTGGTGCGCGGCGAGCCGGGCTGGGAAATCATTCCCGAGCTCGCGCCTCTGCCGGGCGAGGTGATCATCGACAAGCCGGGCAAGGGCTCGTTCTGCGCGACCGACCTCGAACTCGTCCTGCGCACCCGTGGCATCCGCAATCTCGTGCTCACCGGCATCACCACCGACGTGTGCGTGCACACCACGATGCGCGAGGCGAACGACCGCGGTTTCGAGTGCCTGATCCTGTCCGACTGCACCGGCGCCACCGATGCGGGCAACCACGCCGCGGCACTGAAGATGGTGACCATGCAGGGCGGAGTCTTCGGTGCGGTGTCCGATTCCGCGAGCGTGATGGCGGTCATCGGAGCGGGCCGCTGATGCCCTCCGAGGCCGCGATGATGCGGGTGAGGCCGGAATCCCCGGCGGATCCGGACCGCGCGCTCGCCGTCGAGATCACGCGCATGACCAAGCGCTTCGGCTCGCTTGCCGCACTCGACGACGTTTCGATGAAGGTGCAGGCAGGCGCCTTCCATGCCTTGCTGGGCGAGAACGGCGCGGGCAAGAGTACCCTGGTGAAGTGCCTCGTGGGCTTTCACCCGCCCGACGAGGGCGAGATCCAGATCGACGGTCGCCAGCAGGTGATCCGCTCCCCGCACGATGCCCATGCGCTGGGCATCGGCATGGTCTACCAGCACTTCACGCTGGTGCCCAGCATGACGGTGGCCGAGAACCTCGTCATGTCGCGCGACGACGTGCCGGCCGTCGTGCGCTGGCCGCGCGAACTCGAACGGCTGCGTGCCTTCATGCAGACCGTCCCGTTCAAGGTCGCGCTCGACCGGCCGGTGGCGCGCCTGGCTGCAGGCGAGAAGCAGAAGGTCGAGATCCTGAAGCAGCTCTACCTGCAGCGGCGTTTCATGATCCTCGACGAACCGACTTCGGTGCTCACCCCGGGCGAAGCCGACGAGGTGCTGGGGATGCTCAGGGACATGACGCGTGCGGGCACGGTGACGGTGCTGATGATCACGCACAAGTTCCGCGAGGTGATGGCCTTCGCCGACACCGTCTCGGTGCTGCGCCGTGGCCGGCTGGCGGGCGAAGGCAGGGTCGTCGACCTCGATCCGGAACGACTCGCGACGATGATGGTCGGCGCACGCGACACCGCACGGGCCGGCACGCCCCAGTCGCGGGGAACGGCACGGCCGCCGACGCAGCCGGCGCGGCTCTCGGTGCGCGATCTGCGGGTGCGCGGCGACGGCGGCGAGCTCGCGGTCGAGGCTGTCTGCCTCGACGTGCGCCCGGGAGAGATCGTCGGCATCGCCGGTGTTTCCGGCAACGGACAGCGCGAGCTGGTCGAGGCGCTGATCGGCCAGCGGGACTTCGAGGGCGGGTCGGTGCGCATCGACGGCGCGCCCTACCGGGCGACGCGCGCCGAGATGCGCTCGCTCGAGGTGTTCAGCCTGCCCGAGGAGCCGCTGCGCAATGCCTGCGTGCCGGGCATGAGCGTCGCCGAGAACATGGCGCTGCGCAATTTCGACCAGGCGCCGATTGCCTCGGGCCTGTGGCTCAGGCGCGGGGCGCTGCGCACGCAGGCCGAGCGCCTGATCGCCCAGTTCAAGGTGAAGGCGCGCGGGCCCGACGCGCCGATCGGCACGCTGTCGGGCGGCAACGTGCAGCGCGCGGTGCTCGCGCGCGAGCTCTCGGCACCGGTGTCGGTACTGGTGGTCACCAATCCGATGTTCGGGCTCGACTTCGCGGCGGCGGCAGAGATCCACCAGCGGATCGCGGCTGCGCGCGATGCCGGAGCGGCGGTGCTGCTGGTGAGCGAGGATCTGGACGAACTGCTCGGTGCGTCCGACCGGATGCTCGTGATGTTCGAGGGACGGATCGTGCACGAGACCGCAACCCCGTCGGCCGACCTCGCACTCATCGGACGCTGCATGGCCGGGCACTCGCCGGCGCTGGCAGCCTGAGTGCCGGGCGAGCACGGGCTGCCGCAGATGAAATGGAGCGCGACAACACTGCACCAGCCCGGATGCGTCCGGTCGCCCGGCGCTGCCCGCCCCCGGTCGCCGACCGTTCGTGCCCGCGACGAGGGCACGACGGCCGATGACTGGCGGACCCGCCGTGCGACGATGATCGAAGTCTTGCCCAGGAGCGCGCCGTGATCACCCTTGCCGCTGCCCCGTTCCCCTATCGATTCGACCCCGCGAGCACCGCGCTGCTGGTGATCGACATGCAGCGCGACTTCGTCGAGCCGGGCGGCTTCGGCGAATCGCTGGGCAATGACGTGTCGCGGCTCGCCGCGATCGTGCCCACCGTGACGAAGCTGCTCGACTGGTGCCGCACGCGGGGGATGCTGGTGGTGCACACCCGCGAGGCGCACCGGCCCGATCTGGCGGACTGTCCGCCGGCCAAGCGGATGCGCGGCGCGCCCAGCCTGCGTATCGGAGACCCCGGCCCGATGGGGCGCATCCTCGTCGACGGCGAGCCGGGCGCGGGTTTCGTGCCCGGGCTCACGCCGGCGCCCGGCGAACTCGAGCTGGTGAAGCCTGGCAAGGGCGCTTTCCACGCGACCGGACTCGACGCCCTGCTGCGTGCGCGGGCGATCAGTCACCTGCTGTTCGCCGGTGTGACGACGGAGGTGTGCGTGCAGACGACGATGCGCGAGGCCAACGATCGCGGCTACGAGTGCCTGCTCGTCGAGGACGCCACCGAGAGCTATTTCCCGGCGTTCAGACAGGCGACGCTGGAAATGATCCGCGCGCAGGGCGCGATCGTCGGCTGGACGGCGCCATTCGACGCGTTTCCCTAGAAGCCGGGCAGCGTCCTGCCGCACCCGGGAGGTTGCGTGGCGCCGACGGGCCGACGAGCGCGGGTCACGAAGTCGCACACGAGGAGCGGACGGCTCGCGTGACTTCGGTGATGCCAGGCGTCGCGTGAACAGAGGCTGTCGTGACTTCGGTGATGCCGGGGCCGTCGCGTGAACAGAGGCTGTCCGGTGCGCAGCAGGTCGGCGAACGTGCCGTCTCGCTGCCCGGGAAAACCCGGCACGGTACGCACACCGTGCCGGGCGTTTGCCGCTGTCTGCCGCTGCAGGCTCAGAAGCAGTACTGCGCGCGGATCATCGGCGTCTTGGCGAACGCGCCGGAGCCGGCCAGCCCCGAGGCGTTGTTGCCGAACTTGTTCTTCCAGTACTGGTACTCGAGCCCGACCTTGAACACGCCCTTCCTGTAGCCGGTGGCGGCGCCCACATCGAGCATCAGCATCATGTCGATGTTCGTCTCTGCCGCGGTTTCGGCGCCGAACTCGTTACGGCCCTTCGCAGCGATGAAGTTGGCGTAGCCCTCGAACGACAGCGGCAGGCTGCCGACCGGGATGCCCCACACCACGCTGAGCATGGGGTGCGGGTCGTAGGAGTAGCGCGCGACGCACGAGGTGGGCGTGTTGGAGGTGTTGCACGGTGCATTGCTCTCCCAAAGCTGCAGCAGACTCACGTCGAGGAAGCCGGACACGTTGAACTTCAGCGTGGGGCCGGCGACGATCATCCGCCTGGCCGAGTTGTAGCCGACGTCGTTCTTGGCGTTGACGTCGAAGCCGAGCGTGAAGCCGACCCCGCGCACCGGGCCGAACTTGAGGTCGGCGCCGGTGATCTTGTTGAGATCGAAGGTGTGCCGGTAGACGATGTAGGCTTCCTGTGTACCCTCGCTCGATCGCGCGTTCTTCGGGTCTGCGCCATCGGAGAACAGCGCATCGACGTTGAAGAAGTTGGTGCCGCAGGTGTAGCCGCTGACGTGCGTGAGATTGAAGATGTTCTTCTTGATGTCGCGCGTGTTGAACGGCTCGGCGAACTGGGTGCCGTAGCGCCACCCGATCGAGGTGCTGCTCCGTCCGCGGTCGCAGCCGGCTGGCTGCCCGCGATGCCCAGCGCTGCAAGAGTCACCGCGGCTGCGACGGCGGCCGTCTTCGCACGTACGTCTGACGTGTTCATCCGTATTCTCTCCCTGTCGTATTTGTCGTTGCCCCAGGCGCAGGTCGCCGCCTGATCCCCGATGCGGGCACCGCGACTCACGACTACGCACGCGCAGCAGGCGCAAGAGTCGTGGCATCGCGACAGGACGCCTCGCCCGATGCCGCCCTGCGGCCACACCCCGCTGTTCGCGCGTATCGCGCACTCCCGTGCTCGACTGGACGCCTCAGTGTCGGGCGTGCGCGCGTGCGCGCGGGCACACACGGTGCACGAGTCCACCTCGCCCGCGCGCATCCGCAGCCCGCTTCCCGTCACCGCGCAGCGCTTGCGGCGTGGCGACACCGGGTTCGTGCCCACGTGGCTCGGCACGCCCGGAACGGCTGCCTGATCCCGGCGGGCCGTTTCTGCGTCCCTACGTGCGTCCCGCCCTCAGCAGGTGCCGTAGCGCACGCCGGACCGCTGCAACCAGTCGCGATAGGCGTTCGCCAGCCGATCGGCGGCACAGTGGCGTTCGGCGGACCGGTCCAGTGGCAGGCGCCGAGGCTGCTGCGATTCGAGTACCGGCTGGTCCTGCGCGAACACGGCGTGCTGGAACTCGCGCAGCGTCGACTCGGGGGTTGTCGTGTCGGCCGTGGCCTGAACGAACCACACGCGGCTCACCGTTTCCTCGACCGGCAGCACGAACAGCGCGTAGGCGTCGCCGGGCGCGCCGTGCTCGGGCTGCTTGACGAGCAGGGCGCTGTATGCACCGAGCACTTCGTAGCGGTAGTCGACCCAGTGTCCGCAGGTCGCCGCAGCCGTCGCACGTGGCTGCCACACGCGTACCGACGCAATGCACGGGCGCCCGTCGGCAGTGGGTACGACCGGATAGTCGGCCGGAGGCGGTTGTCCGACCTCGCCGAGCGTGCCCGGGTGGACGAACTCGAAGTGCGCGATGTCGAGGAAGTTCTCGACGACCCGTGGCGCGCTGGTGGTGACGGTGAACGGGCCGCTGAGCACCCGCCGCGCGGGAAGATCCCCGAGCGCAGGCGGCGCGGCGGCCGGGCCTGCCGGGCTGACCCAGACCAGCTCGTGCTCCACGCAGGCGTGCCAGCGCCGGGCGCGATGCGCCTCCGGAGGCTGGAAGTCGGGCTGCGCAGGCACACGCAGGCAACGCCCGTCGCCAGCGAATGTCCAGCCATGGTACGCACACTGCAGGCCGCTCGCGACGATGCGCCCGAGCGACAGACGCGCACCACGATGGGGGCAGCGATCGACCAGCGCGTGCACGGCATTTCCGTCACGCCACACGGCGAGATCGACGCCGAAGGCCCGTGCCGCCACCGGGGCGACAGCGAGGTCCGCGACAGCGGCAACCGGCACCCAGACCCCGGAGGGGACAGGTGTCCCTTCGGGGTCCCGTACGGTGGCCGCCGGCGCGGTCACGCGGGTCTACTTGCCTGCCGGAATGCGGCCCTCGACGCCGCGCACGTAGAAGTCGACCTTGTCGCGCCACTCCTGCGTGGCGGTCTCGCCCTTGGGCAGACGCTCCTTGCCGGCGTTGTCCAGCACGGGGCCGGTGAACACCGCGAAGCTGTCGTCCTTGAGGCCGGCCGAGAGCTTCTCGACCTGGGCACGAATCTCCGCCGGGACCACCTCGGAGACCTTGACCAGCGCGTTCTGGCCTTCCTTCACGCCCCAGACGGTCCGTTCGACCTTCCAGGTGCCGTCCATCACGTCCTTCACCGCCTTCTTGTAGTAGTTGCTCCAGTCGACGATGCACGAGGCGAGGTGGGCCTTGGGCGCGAATGCGCTCATGTCGCTGTCCCAGCCGAACGCGTACTTGCCGTTCTTCTCCGCCGTCTGCAGCACGGCGGTGGAGTCGGTGTTCTGCAGCAGCACGTCGGCGCCGGCGTTGATCAGGCTCTGCGCGGCCTCCGCTTCCTTCGGCGGATCGAACCAGGTGTTCACCCAGACGACGCGGGTGCGGATCTTCGGATTCACGCTCTGCGCGCCGAGCGTGTAGGCGTTGATGTTGCGCAGCACCTCGGGAATCGGGAAGCTGCCGACGAAACCCAGCGTGTTGGTCTTGGTCATCGCACCGGCGATGACGCCCGCCAGATACGCGTCCTCGAAGAACTTGGCGTCGTAGATCCGCATGTTGTCGGCGGTCTTGTAGCCGGTCGCGTGCTCGAACTTGATCTGCGGGAACTCGGAGGCGACCTTGAGCATCGGCTCCATGAAGCCGAAGGAGGTCGCGAAGATGATCCTGTTGCCCTGCGTGGCGAGGTCGCGGATCACGCGCTCGGCGTCGGCGCCTTCGGGCACCTTCTCGACGAACGACGTCTGCACGCGGTCGCCGAATTCCTTGTCGACCGCCTTGCGCCCCTGATCGTGGGCGAATGACCAGCCGGCGTCCCCGACCGGCCCGACGTACACCCACGCCGCCTTCAGCGGCTCGGGCTTGGGCGCAGGTGCGGGCGCCGCCGATTTCGGCGCCGGCTCCTCCTTCTTGCCGCAGCCGGCCAGTCCGAGCGCCGAGACGGCGGCAGCGGCACCCGCGCCGGTAAGGAGGGCGCGCTTGCGAAAGTCGGTCATCGTTGTGTCTCCCTGTGGTTGAAAAACGCCGGGCGTCAACCGCCCGGGTGAAAAGGCCGGCCAAGCGAGGCGGGCATGTTGATGCGGATCCAGAGCGGGTTGCGGCTGATGATTGCAAGTACCACGATGGTAGCGACGTAGGGCGCCATCGCAAGCCAGTAGCTCGCGATCGGCACCCCGGCGGTCTGCATCCAGAACTGCAACATCGTCAGACCGCCGAAGAGATAGGCGCCGAGCAACACACGTGCCGGTCGCCAGGTCGCGAACGGGGTCAGCGCCAGCGCGATCCAGCCGCGCCCGGCGACCAGTCCCTCGACCCACATCGGCGCGTAGACGACCGACAGGAACGCCCCGGCGAGGCCGCACAGCGCACCCCCGCCCATCACGGCCAGCAGCCGCAGCGTGCGCACAGGATAGCCCAGAGCGTGGGCCGACTCCGGCGACTCGCCGATCGCGCGCAGCACGAGCCCGGCGCGGGTGCGGTACAGGAAGAGGGCAGTGACCACGCACAGCGCGATCGCCAGCCACGCGAGCGGATGCTGGCGAAACAGCGCAGGCCCGAGCAGCGGGATGTCCGAGAGCAGGGGGATCGCCCACTGCGCCCGGTCGGAGAGGCGTTGCCCGACGTAACCCGCACCGACGAAGGCCGAGAAGCCGGCGCCGAAGATCGACAGCGCGAGTCCGGTCGCGTACTGGTTGGTGTTGAGCCCGATCACCAGCGCGCCGAAGATCAGGGCCATGCCCGCGCCGGCCGCGGCGCCGGCCGCGAAGGCGAGGGTGTCGCTGCCGGTCGCGTGCGCGGTCGCGAAGCCGGCGATCGCGGCCACCAGCATCATGCCCTCCGCACCGAGGTTGAGCACGCCTGCGCGCTCATTGAGCAGCAGCCCGAGCCCGGCCAGCGCGAGCGGTGTGCCCGAGGCGATCGTCGCCGCCAGCAGCAGGGCGATCTCGTTCATGCGACGCTCCGGCGCAGGCGATTCGCGACGAACGTGTCGCAGGCGAGCAGCAGGAACAGCAGCAGCCCCTGGAAGACACCGCTCAGCGCATTGGGCAGGCCCAGGCGCGACTGTGCGAGTTCCCCGCCGATCACCATCATCGAGAGCAGGATGCCGGCGAACACGATGCCCACCGGGTGCAGGCGTCCGACGAAGCAGACGATGATCGCGGTGAAACCGATGCCGGTGCTGAGATAGGGCGTGAGCTGGCGCACCGGGCCGGCCACTTCCATCGCGCCGGCGAGCCCGGCGAGCCCGCCGGAGAGCAGCAGCACGAACCACAGCGCCACGCGCGGCGAGAAGCCCGCATAGCGCGCCGCCATCGGCGCGAGTCCGCCGACCTGGAGTTCGTACCCGCGCCAGGAGCGGAACAGCAGCGCCCACGCGCCGAGGGCGAGCAGCGGCGCGAGCACCGCGCCCCAGTGCAGGCGGGTGCCCTGCCACAGCGGCAGCAGCCAGGTCGACGCAGGAAAGGTCGGCGTCTGCGGGAAGTTGAAGCCCTGCGGGTCGCGCCAGGGACCGAACACGAGGTAGTTCATCAGCTGCTGCGCCACGTAGACCAGCATCAGGCTGACCAGGATCTCGTTGGCGTTGAAGCGATCGCGCAGCAGTGCGGTGATCGCCGCCCACGCCATGCCGCCGAGGATTCCGGCCACCAGCAGCGCGATGGCGAGACTGCCGCGCGGCATGCCGGGCATCGCCCCGGCGATCCACAGGGCCACGCCTCCGGCCGCCATCGCGCCGGCGAGCAGCTGACCCTCCGCACCGATGTTCCACACGTTCGCGCGATAGCAGACCGCCAGCCCGAGCGCGCACAGCACCAGCGGCGTGGCCTTGAGCAGTACCTCGCTGATTGCCCGCAGTCCGCTCAGCGGCTGGACGAAGAAGACGTCGAGCCCGCGTACGGGATCCTTGCCGAGCGCGGCAAACATCGCGGCGGCGATCACGGCGGTGAGCAGCAGCGCGATCAGCGGCGAGATCAGGCTCATCGCCAGCGACGGCTCGGGACGAGGTTCAAGCCGCAGCACTGGCGTTCTCCTGCCGCGGATCGGCGCCGGGCCACAGGCCGGACATCCAGGTGCCGATCGTGGTTGCATCGATCCGGCCTGCGGGAACGGCGGGCGACAGGCGACCGCGCGCCATCACGTACAGCCGATCGCTGATCGCGAACAGCTCGTCGAGCTCTTCGCTCACGACCAGCACCGCGCAGCCCTCGTCGCGCAGTGCGAGCAGTTCGGCGCGGATCTGCGCGGCCGCACCGACGTCCACGCCCCACGTCGGCTGGCTCACCAGCAGCACGCGCGGTCGGGCGTCGATCTCGCGGCCGACGATGAACTTCTGCAGGTTGCCGCCGGACAGGCTGCGCGCCGCGGCGTGGGGACCGGCGGCCTTGACCCGGAAGCGGTCGATCACCCGGCTGGCGAGCTCGCGCATGCGCCGCAGCGGCAGCAGGCCGGGCAGGGGGGAGGGCAGCCGGCGGGTGAGCAGGGTGTTGTGTGCCAGGCTCATCGCCGGCACGGCGCCGCGGCCCAGCCGTTCCTCGGGCACGCTGTGCAGGCCCGCTGCCCGCCGCTCGCCCGGCGAGGCGGCCGAGACGTCCCGGTCGAACAGCATGATGGTGCCGGCGCGGGCGCGGCGGTCTTCGCCCGACAGGGCAGCCATCAGCGCCTGCTGGCCATTGCCGGAGATGCCGGCGATACCCACCAGTTCACCGCAGTGCACCTCGAGATCCAGCGCGTGCAGGTCCGTGCCGTGCACCTCGGTGGCGGGCAGGCTGAGCCCGCGCACGCTGAGCGCCCGCTCGCCGGGCGCGGCGGCGCCGTGCGCGAGCGCCGGAGGTTCGGCACCGATCATCATCCGCGACAGGGACGCCGCGTCGTGGTCGCGCGGGTCGACCACACCGGTCACCCGGCCCGAGCGCAGCACCGTGCAGCGCTGGCACAGCGAGCGGATCTCCTCCAGCTTGTGGCTGATGTAGAGGATGCTGCAGCCCTCCGCCGCGAGCTGGCGCAGCGTGACGAACAGCGACTCCACCGCCTGCGGCGTGAGCACGGAGGTCGGTTCATCGAGGATCAGCAGGCGCGGCGAGGTGAGCAGCGCGCGCACGATCTCGACCCTCTGGCGCTCGCCGACGGAGAGGGCGTGCACCGGGCGCTGCGCTGCGATGTGCAGGCCGTAGGTGCCGGCCACCTGCGCGATCTGCTCGCAGACGCGGGCGAGCGAAGGGCCGCGTTCGAGACCCAGCCAGATGTTCTCGGCCACGGTGAGCGTGTCGAACAGGCTGAAGTGCTGGTACACCATGCTGATGCCAAGGCGGCGCGCGTCGGCGGGACTCGCGACCTGAACGTCTGCGCCGTCCCAGCGCATGCTGCCGGCATCCGGTCGGACCGCGCCGTAGACGATCTTCATCAGCGTGGACTTGCCGGCGCCGTTCTCCCCGAGAACGGCGTGGATCTCGCCGGGCTGCACGGTGAGGTCGATGCCATCGCAGGCGGTCACGCCGGGATAACGGCGAGTGATCCCGCGCAGATCGAGGCGTGGCGCGGTGGTCATGCGTGCTGCGGCGCGGTGGCGCCCGGTCCGGCAACGCGGCGCCCGTGGACCCACGTTTCGCGCAGATTGGACTGCGTGGCGAGTATCAGCCACGCGAACACCCGCTCGTGCAGCTCGCGGGCATTGGCCTGGCGCCAGTCCTGCAGCGTGCCCTCATGCCAGCGCCAGACCGCGAAGTCGGCGCTGCAGCCGGGTTCGAACGAGCCGATCTCGTGCTCGAGGCGAAGCGCCGCAGCTGCTCCGCGCGTGGCCGCGTGGAGCAGCGCCCACGCCGACATGCGCAGTCCGTGCAGCGACTGGATCTCGTAGGCCTGCGCCATCGCGCGCGGGAGCAGAAGACTCGTGCCGCCGCCGACGTCGGAGGCGAGCGACACCGCCACCGCCGCCGCATCGAGCGCCTGCCAGTCGAGCAGGCCGCTGCCGAGGAACAGATTGGAGCCGGGGCAGTGCGCGATGCAGGCGCCGGCGCGCGACAGCGCGTCGCGGTCAGCCGCGTCCAGCCAGATGCCGTGGGCGAAGACCGACCGGGGTCCGAGCAGCCCGTGACGCGCATAGACATCGAGGTAGCTGCGCGCCTGCGGAAACAGCGAAGCGATCCAGGCCACCTCGTCGCGGGTCTCCGCGAGGTGGGTCTGCATGTACAGATCGGGAATCTCGGCGAGCAGGCGTCCCGCCTGCGTCAGTTGTTCACCCGTGCTGGTGGCTGCGAAGCGCACCGTGACGGCGCAGGACTGCCGCTGGCGCCCGTGCCAGCGCCTGATCTGCCGGCGCGCCGCTTCGATGCCACCGCCTGCCGGATCGAGCAGGCCGGCCGGTGCGTGGCGATCCATCAGCACCTTGCCGCCGATCACCCGCATCTGCCGGTCTGCGGCGGCCTGCGCGAGCGCGTCCGCCGACGCCTCGTGCACCGTGGCGAACACTGCCGCGCTCGTCGTGCCGTGTTCGAGCAGAGCGTCGAGAAAACGCTGCGCGCACCGCTCGGCGTGCGCCGGGTCCGCGTAGCGAAGCTCGGCCGGGAAGGTGTAGCGCTCGAGCCAGTCGAGCAGTCCCGTCCCGTGGCTGGCGATCACCTCCAGCTGCGGCAGATGCACGTGGGCGTCGATGAAGCCGGGCAGGATCAGGTGTCCGCGCCAGTCGATGCGCTGCCAGTCCGGGCCCGGCGCTTCGGGCGTGACTGCGGCGATCACCCCGGAGTCGATCAGCAGCCAGTTGTCCGGGCGCCAGCGTACCGCGTCCGACGCCACGGCCGTGAGTCCGGGGTTGCGCGTGAGATCGAGGAGGTCACCGCGAATCGCGATCTGTGACATGGGCGCGCTGCTGGAGCCAGATGATGTGCGAGTCTAAACGGCTCTGCGCGTGATTCGATGTTCGCATGCAGCAGCGTTCGCGCAAGACCGCGCAAAGGACGTGCCCGTGCGTGCGGGCTGCGGACACTGACCGGCTCGTCCGCTGCGCGGGATGCGCGCGAAGCGATCAGCGCCGGAAGCGGCCTGCGTGCGGTGCCGGGGAACCCTGGTCCGGGCGCAGGCGAGCGCGCACGTGGCCGGTCGCGGCAGTCGCGGTCCCCGGCGCAGCGGTCGAAGCCGGAGGCGACCCACGGGCGACCGGGGAGTCGTCCCGGAGCGGGGAGGGCGTGCAGGCCCCCGGCCTTGCACGGGTGTTGCTGTCACCGGCACGGCCCGTGGGCGAAGGCGTGACGACGCCCGGCTACTGGGAGTACCATGTCCGGACAAAGCCAGAAACTGGACGCGGGAGAGAGGAGCCGGGGTCGGCAACGACGCCTGACGGCAACCCCGGCCACCGCAGCCCGGAAGGAGTCCAGGGTGACTGCCCGCGGTCGCCGGCGCTCGCGCGCCCGGTGCACCGGCGCGTAGCCGCGAACCCCACCCAGGAGGAGCAGCTTGAAGCCCACGGATGTGCGCAATCCGGAGTACTTCCACAAGGTCGTCGACTGTCAGTACGCCTGTCCCGCCCATACACCCGTACCCGAGTACATCCGGCTGATCGCCGCCGGGCGCTACACCGACGCGTACAAGGTGAACTGGGATTCGAACGTGTTCCCGGGCATCCTCGGGCGTACCTGCGACCGGCCGTGCGAGCCGGCCTGCCGGCGCGGTCGCGTCGAGGAGGAGAATCAGCCCACGCCGGAACCGGTCGCGATCTGCCGGCTGAAGCGCGTGGCAGCGGACAACAAGGACCAGGATGCGATCCGTGCACTGATGCCGGCTCCGGCGTCGAAGAAGAACGGCAGGCGCATCGCCTGCGTCGGCGCCGGCCCCGCTTCCCTCACCGTCGCGCGCGATCTGGCGCCGCTGGGGTATTCGGTCACCGTGTTCGACCGGGACGCGCGCGCCGGCGGCATGATCCGCTCGCAGATCCCGCGCTTCCGTCTGCCCGAGTCGGTGATCGACGAGGAGGTGGGCTACGTGCTCGATCTCGGCGTCGATTTCCGCGCCGGGGTCGAGATCGGATCGATGCGCGATCTGCTCGCGCAGGGCTGGGATGCGGTGTTCGTCGGATCGGGCGCACCGCGCGGGCGCGATCTGGATCTCCCCGGGCGGCGCGAGGCGGCCGCCAACATCCACCTGGGCATCGACTGGCTGTCGTCGGTGTCGTTCGGCCACACCGAGAAGATCGGTCGGCGGGTCATCGTGCTCGGCGGCGGCAACACCGCGATGGACTGCTGTCGTACCGCGCGCCGTCTCGGCGGCGAGGACGTGAAGGTGATCGTGCGCTCGGGCTTCGAGGAGATGAAGGCGAGCCCGTGGGAGAAGGAGGATGCGCAGCACGAGGGCATCCCGATCCTCAACTTCCTCGTGCCGAAGTCCTTCGAGCACCGCGACGGGCGACTGGTCGGCATGACGTTCGAGGCGGTGAAGGCCGTGTACGACGCGAACGGGCGTCGTTCGCTGCAGCCCACCGGCGAGCCTGACCGGCACTTCGAGTGCGACGACGTGCTCGTGGCGGTCGGCCAGGAGAACGCGTTTCCCTGGATCGAGCGCGACTGCGGGATCGAGTTCGACCGTCACGGCATGCCGGTGGTCGACAAGGTCACGTTCCAGTCGACGCAGCCGCGCGTGTTCTTCGGCGGCGATGCGGCGTTCGGACCGAAGAACATCATCTGGGCGGTGGCACACGGCCACGACGTCGCGGTGTCGATCGACAAGATGCTCAACGGCGAACCGCTGACCGAGCGGCCGATGCCCGGCGTGTCGATGATGTCGCAGAAGATGGGCATCCACGAGTGGAGCTACGACAACCAGATCGCACCCGAGGCACGCTTCAAGGTGCCGTGGGCGGAAGCGCAGAAGGCGCTCGCCAGCATCAAGGTCGAAGTCGAACTCGGATTCGACGCCGCCACTGCGTTCAAGGAGGCGCAGCGCTGCCTCAACTGTGACGTGCAGACCGTGTTCACGCCCAAGCTGTGCATCGAGTGCGACGCCTGCGTCGACATCTGCCCGATGGACTGCATCACCTTCACCGCGAACGGCGAGGAAGCGGAGCTGCGCGCGCGGCTCAACGCCCCGGCGCTCAACCTGGCGCAGGACCTGTACGTCCAGGACGGGCTGAAGACCGGCCGCTCGATGGTCAAGGACGAGGACGTCTGCCTGCACTGCGGGCTGTGCGCCGAGCGTTGCCCGACCGGCGCGTGGGACATGCAGAAGTTTCTCTACAAGACCACTCACGCCGGACCGGGTTGTCGCAACCCCGGAGAGCCTGCGCGGAGGGCTGCCTGATGGATACCGCAATGCAGAAAGTCGGCGTCAAGCGGCGCATCGAAGCGGTGAACGATCTGGTGGTCAAGTTCGCCAACGTCAACGGCTCGGGTTCGGCGTCCGCCAACGAACTGTTCGCCCGCTCGATCCTGCGCATGGGCGTGCCGGTGTCGCCGCGCAACATCTTCCCCTCGAACATCCAGGGGCTGCCGACCTGGTACGAAGTGCGGGTGAGCGAGGCGGGCTGGCTGGGTCGCCGCGGCGGCGTGGACATGATGGTCGCGATGAACCCGCAGACCTGGGATCAGGACGTCAAGGAGGTCGAGCCCGGGGGCTACCTGTTCTACGACTCGACCAAGCCGCTGCCGGCGGAGAAGTTCCGCGACGACGTCAACGTGATCGGGGTGCCGCTGACGGCGATGACGAACGCGCGCTGGGACAATCCGCGCGAGCGCACGCTGCTGAAGAACATGGTGGCGCTGGGCGCGCTGGCCGCACTGCTCGACCTCGAACTCGCCGAGTGCGAGCGGCTGGTCGGCGAGCAGTACAAGGGCAAGGAGAAGCTGCTCGCCCCCAACATCGAGGCGCTGCGGCTGGGCCGCGACTGGGCGCTGCAGAACCTGGAGTGTCCGCTCGGCATCCGCGTGCGGCGCGCCGATCGCGTCGGCGACCAGATCTTCATCGACGGCAACTCGGCGGCTGCGCTGGGTGCGGTCTACGGCGGCGCCTCCGTGTGCGCCTGGTATCCGATCACGCCGTCGTCCTCGCTCGCCGAGGCGTTCATGGCCTACTGCAAGAAGTACCGTGCCGATCCGGACAGCGGCAGGCACCGCTACGCGATCGTGCAGGCCGAGGACGAACTGGCGTCGATCGGCATGGTCGTGGGCGCGGGCTGGAACGGCGCGCGGGCGTTCACCGCGACCTCCGGACCGGGCATCTCGCTGATGACCGAATTCATCGGGCTCGCCTACTTCGCCGAGATTCCGGCAACGATCGTCAACGTGCAGCGCGGCGGGCCGTCCACCGGCATGCCGACCCGCACGCAGCAGGCCGACGTGCTCGCCTGCGCCTACGCTTCGCACGGCGACACCAAGCACCCGCTGCTGTTTCCGCAGGACCCGAACGAGTGCTTCGAGATGACCGCGCAGGCGCTCGACCTCGCCGACCGGCTGCAGACGCCGGTGTTCGTCATGACCGATCTGGACATCGGCATGAACCAGCGGCTGACCGCGCCGTTCACGTGGGACGACAGCCGCGAATACGACCGTGGCAAGGTGATGACGCACGCCGATCTGGAGTCCGGTCGTGACTTCGGGCGCTATCTCGACGTGGACGGCGACGGCATCCCCTATCGCACCTATCCCGGTACCCACCCGACGCGCGGGGCGTTCTTCACCCGGGGCACCACGCGCGACGCCTATGCGCGCTACTCGGAAGCCGGTCCGGACTACATGTACAACGTGCAGCGCCTGCTGCGCAAGTTCGACACCGCACGCGCCCTCGTGCCTGCGCCGGTGGAGCGCAAGGCGCAGAAGCCCACGCGCATCGGCGCGATCTACTACGGTTCCACGGCGCCCTCGATGAACGAGGCGATCGTCGCGCTCGAGGCGCAGGACATGCAGGTCGACCTGCTGCGCCTGCGGGCCTTTCCGTTCGCCGACTCGGTCGCGGAGTTCGTCGCCACTCACGACCTCGTGTTCGTCGTCGAGCAGAACCGCGACGCGCAGCTGCGCACGCTGCTGATGACCGAGCTGAACGTCGATCCTGCGCGGCTGCTGCCGATCCTGCACTTCGACGGCACGCCGATCACCGCGCGCTTCATCACGCGCGTCATCGGTGAGCAGTTGCGCGCGATCCAGGGAGCCCGCTGACATGACCTACCTCGCCAAACCCAGACTCCATCACCCGTCGCTCGAGAGGAACCGCGTCGGGTACACCCGGCGCGACTACGAAGGCAAGATCTCGACCCTGTGCGCCGGCTGCGGCCACGACTCGATCTCGGCTGCGATCATCCAGGCCTGCTGGGAGCTCGACATCGAACCGCACCGCGTGGCGAAGCTGTCGGGCATCGGCTGCTCGTCGAAGACGCCGGATTACTTTCTCGGCAACTCGCACGGTTTCAACACCGTGCACGGTCGCATGCCCTCGGTGCTCACCGGGGCCAATCTCGCCAACCGCGATCTGCTCTATCTGGGCGTGTCGGGCGACGGCGATTCGGCCTCGATCGGGCTGGGCCAGTTCGCGCACGTCATGCGCCGCGGCGTGAACATGACCTACATCGTCGAGAACAACGGCGTGTACGGGCTCACCAAGGGACAGTTCTCGGCAACGGCCGATCAGGGCTCGAAGTCCAAGCGCGGTGTGGTCAACACCGACTCGCCGATCGACATGGTGAGCCTCGCGCTGCAGCTCGGAGCGACCTTCGTCGCGCGGGGCTTCTCCGGTGACAAGCCGCAGCTCGTGCCGCTGATCAAGGCGGCGATGGCGCACCAGGGCTCGGCGTTCATCGACGTGGTGAGCCCGTGCGTTGCGTTCAACAATCACGCCGGCAGCACGCGCAGCTACGACTTCGTGCGCGAGCACAACGAGGCGGTGAACCGGCTCGACTTCTGGCCGTCGCGCGAGGCGATCACCGCCGAGTACGCGCCGGGCGAAGTGGTCGACATCACGCAGCACGACGGCTCGATCATCCGCCTGCGCAAGCTCGCCGCCGACTACGATCCGACGGACCGGGTGTCGGCGATGCACACGATCCAGAGCCGGGCGGCAGCCGGAGAGGTGGTGACCGGCCTGCTCTACGTCGATCCGGACCCCGAGGACCTGCACCAGCACCTGAACACGATCGACGCGCCGCTGTTCACCCTCGGCGCGCGCGAACTCTCGCCGGGCTCGGCGGTGCTCGACAGGATCAACGCCGACCTACGCTGACTTTCTCATCGCCGCGAACTCCTTGCGGAACTTCGCCACCTTCGGCGCGACCACGTACTGACAGTACGGCTCGTAGCCGTGGTGGACGAAGTATTCCTGATGGTAGTTCTCGGCGAGCCAGAACCTCGACGCCGCAGTCACCTCGGTCACGACCGGGCGTGCGAACACGCCGCGACCGGCCAGGTCCGCGATGAACGCGCGCGCCTCGCGCTCCTGCTCGGGCGAGTGGAAGAAAATCGCCGAGCGGTACTGCGGCCCGACGTCGTTGCCCTGGCGATTCAGCGTGGTCGGGTCGTGGATCACGAAGAACACGGCGAGCAGGTCGCGAAACGACACCTGCCCGGGATCGAAGGTGACCTGCACGACCTCCGCGTGGCCGGTGTCGGCGCCGCACACCTGCGCGTAGGTGGGGTTGTCGACGTGGCCTCCCATATAGCCGGATTCGACCGACGTGACGCCGATCACTTCGTCGAATACCGCTTCGAGGCACCAGAAACAGCCGCCACCGAGCGTGGTGACCTGCAGGCCGGGGGTATCGTTCATCGTCTGGTGCTCCGCAGTGAGAGTGAGGCCGGGTCGAGGATCGCGCGCGTGATCATGCGGCGCCCGCAGCGGTTGCCGGATGCAGGCGCTGCCACTCGCGCACGCACGCCTGTGCCAGTGCGCGCGTCGCATCGAGCACCGGCAGCGGTGCCGCGGCGCCGATCGCATCGGCCGCAACCGGCAGTTCGGTGCACGCGAGCAGCACGGCTTGCGCGCCTTGCGCGTGGACCTGCTCGATCGCGCGCAGCAGGTGAGTCCGCGCCTGTTCGAGGCGATTGGCCTTGACGTCGGCGATGGCCGCATCGATCGACGTGGCCTGCAGCGTCTCGTCGAAGGGCAGCGGCTGCAGGCCGTGCGCGGCGAGCCGTGGTGCATAGAAGCCCGCCGCGTGGGTGCCACGTGTGGCGAGCAGCGCGATGCGTCGCGCCTGCGGCACCTCCGCGGCCAGCGCTGCGCTTGCCGCATCGGCGATGTGCACGATCGGTATGCCGGCTGCGCCGAGCGCTTCGTACCAGTGGTGGGCGGTGTTGCAGGCGATGGCGGCGAGCGTGACGCCGCAGCCGCGCAGCGCGCGCAGGCCCTCCAGCATCGCCGGCAGCGGCGACGGGCCGGTGCCGTGGATCGCGGCGATGCGCGGCGGCACCTGCGGCACCGACCAGATCACCACCGGCAGGTGATCCTCGTCGCGCTGCGCCGGCGTGGCGGCCACCAGTTTCGCCATGAAGTCCGCGGTGGCGAGCGGGCCCATGCCGCCGAGCACGCCGAGTTTCGGGCTCGCGCCGCAGGACGTGCCGGAGGTGGGAACG
>CANGUQ010000011.1 GCA_947456915.1 Betaproteobacteria bacterium | reverse complement strand
TGCCGCAGCCAGCCCGGCTGCAGCGCCCGGAGCGTCGACGGCGAGCGCCGCGACCGCGGCCGCCACTGCGCGCAGCACGCGTTCCCGTCGCCGCATCTCTACTCGGGCTTGATCCCCGCGCTCTTCACGATCACGCCGTAGCGCGCCATTTCCGAACGCGTGAGCTGGTCGAGCTGCTCGGCGGTGCCGGGCCACGGATCGATGCCCAGTGCGGCACCGCGACTGCGCAGCTCCGGCGACTCCAGCGCACGGATCGCTTCCTTGCCGAGCCGCGCGGCGATTTCCTGCGGTGTCCCCGCGGGCGCGTACAGGCCGTACCAGATCGACATCAGCAGCTTGGGGAATCCGGCCTCGCGCGACGTGGGCACGTCGGGCAGCGTCGCCACTCGCGACTCGGACAGCACGACGATCGGGCGGACCTTCTTCTCCAGGATCAGCGGCAGCACGGAGGCGACCGACACGATGACCTGGTCCACTTCGCCGCTCACCGCTGCCATCGTCGCCTGCGTGGCGCCCTTGTAGGGCACGTGCACGATGTCGATCTTCTCGAGAAACCGCAGCAGCTCGTTCGCGAGGTGATTCGTGGTGCCCCCTCCCCCCGAGCCGAAGTTGAGCTGGCCCGGGCGCGCGCGCGCGAGCGCGATGAACTCCTTCAGCGTCTTCACCGGTACCCGCGGATTGACCAGCATCACGTTCTCGATGTTCGCCAGCCGTGCTATCGGCATGAAGTCCTTCAGCGGATCGAACGGCAGCTTCGTGTACAGGTGCGGACTGAGGGCGATCGTGGGCGAGGTGATCAGGATGGTGTAGCCGTCGGCGGGCGCCTTGGCGACGATGCCCAGCGCGAGCGTACCGCCCGCACCGACGCGGTTGTCGGGAACCACGGCCACGCCGAGCTGCTCGCCGATGCGCTGACCGACGAGCCGCCCGACCAGGTCGCTCGGCGCTCCGGGCGGAAACGGCAGCACCAGCCGGATCGGCTTGGCCGGCCAGGATTGCGCCTGCACATCGGCCATCGTCAGCGCGGCGCACAGCGGCAGCAGCAGCGCGCAGCCGCGCGCAAGCGCAAGGGGTGCGCAACGCAGTCGGCCAAGCATCGTCATCGACTCCTCCTCGGGCGCCTCGGGGCGCGGTGATCTGCAGTCTCGGGCACTGTCCTGCGCGGTGTGCGGGTGCTGCCTCGATCGTCTGACATGCTAGGCAGCGGCTTTACGCGCGTCAAGTTATTGCGGTATCGTCCGCGACGAATGCCGGACTGGCTCGCGCAACGAGCGAAGCACGGCGCGGGACGCGGCAGCCGCACGCCGAACCGGGCGACCCGTGCGGGCGCAGCCGAGCGTCCGGCTGCACGCAGTCGTCCGGCGCACGCAGCAGCCCGCTGCGATGAATCCCGGCAGGAGGAGAGCGAGGATGCGATGGATGCGCGCGGCGCCGATGCGCGTTGTCGTGCCGGTCGTCGCACTGGCTGGCGCGGGCGCGCTGCCACCGGCAGTGGCGCCGGTGAGTGCGCAGGCGTTCCCGGCCAGGCCCGTGCGCATGGTGGTGCCGTTCGCGCCCGGCGGTCCGGTGGATCTGATCGCGCGCGTGGTCGCGCCGCGCATTGCCGAAGCGCTCGGGCAGACGGTGCTGGTCGACAACCGCGCGGGCGGTGGCAGCACGATCGGCACCGAGCTGGTCGTGCGCAGCGCACCCGACGGCTACACGGTGATGCTGACCAGCTCTTCGGTAGCGATCAATCCGAGCATCTACGCGCAGCTGTCGTTCGATCCGGTGAGGGATCTCGCAGCGGTCACGCTGGTCGCGGTATCGCCGCTGATGCTGGTCGTGCACCCGTCGCTGCCGGTGCGCAGCGTCAAGGAGCTGATCGCGCTCGCCCGGGCACGCAAGGGCGAGCTGATCTATGCCTCGTCGGGCACCGGCAGTGCGCCGCATCTGGCTGCCGAACTGTTCGCCTCGATGACCGGCGTGCGGATGGTGCACGTTCCGTACAAGGGCGCCGGCCCGGCTTCGACCGACCTCGTCGCCGGCCACGTCTCGATCATGTTCAACAACATGCTGAACGCGGTGCCCAACGTGCAGTCGGGGCGGTTGCGCGCGCTCGCGGTGACCTCGGCGGCGCGCAGTGCCGCGCTGCCCGACGTGCCGAGCATCGCCGAAGCCGGGGTTCCGGGCTACGACGCCACCACCTGGTACGCGTACTTCGCGCCAGCGGGCGTCCCACGGCCGATCGTCGACCGCCACCACCGGGAGATGGCCGCCGCGCTGAAGATCGCCGACATTCGCAGCCGGCTGGCAGCGCAGGGCGTGGAGGCGCTCGGTGCCGGTCCCGAAGAACTCGCGCGGCATCTGGACAGCGAGATACGCAAGTGGTCGAAGGTCGCGAAAGCCTCGGGAGCCCGTGCGGAATGAGCTGCCGGCTTCGCGCGACTGGACGTGCGGGCGCTCGGTGCGCACGCCGCAGTGCGTGCCGGGGAGCGGATCCTGCGACTGGCGCGCACACGCCGCTGCGTGCTCGCCGGACCCGGCATCCCCCTGCTGATCGTGCGGCCCGCCGGTCCGCGGCGCTCGTCGCCGATGCACCGATCGTCCCTCACCCAGCGCCACCGCCGGAGATCGCCCGATGACCCATCTTGCCCGCGAGCAGCACGACCACGTGCTGCTGCTCACCCTCGACCAGCCCGCGAAGAAGAACGCGTTCAGCCCGCAGATGGTGGGCGAACTGCGCGATGCGATCGATGCGGCGGCGATCGACGACGCAGTGCGCGTGGTCGTGATCACCGGCGCCGGTGACGCGTTCAGTGCGGGGGGTGATCTCGGCCGTCGCTCGCAGGAGATTGCCGAGGGCGCGACGCCCACGCCGTTCGATCGGATGAACCGCCTGCAGCAGGGCACGCATACGCTCGCGCGCGCGATCGACGCCTTCGACAAGCCGCTGCTTGCTGCGGTCAATGGCGCCGCGGCGGGCGCGGGCATGGATCTCGCGCTGATGTGCGACATCCGCTTCGCCTCGAGCAGCGCCCGTTTCTGCGAAGCGTACATTCGCGTGGGGCTGATCCCGGGCAACGGCGGGTGTCACTTCCTGCCGCGGCTGATCGGCACCGGGCGCGCCCTCGAACTGCTGTGGACCGGCGACTGGCTCGGTGCAGCCGACGCCGAGCGTATCGGCCTGGTCAACCGCGTCTGGGAGCCGCAGCAACTGCTGCCGGAGACGCTCGCTTTCGCGCAGCGGCTCGCAGCCGGTCCGCCGGTTCAACAGCGGCTGATCAAGCGGCTGGTCCGGCAGTGCGAGCGCAGCGATCTCAGGTCGAGTCTGGAATACACGGCCGCGGCGATGTCGGTCGCGCAGAGTACCGATGACTACAAGGAAGCGATCGCGGCGTACAAGGAGCGGCGACCGGGCCGCTATCGCGGGCGGTAGCGATCGGTCACTGGTGCTCGCGCGGCGCACGCGTCGGTTGCGCCGAAGGCAGCCCCCTGCTAGCCTTCCTTTGACCGCAACAAGATTCCGCTCAACGGAATGACTGCGGCACAGGGAGGAGACGGGGATGGACGTCGGATTCATCGGCCTTGGGCGCATGGGCGAGCCGATGGCGCTCAACCTGCTGCGCGCCGGGCACTCGCTGCACGTGTTCAACCGCAGCCAGGCTGCGGTGCAGAGGCTGGTCGCGCAGGGCGCGACGCGCGCGCAGAGTCCGGCCGCGCTGGCCGGTGCGGTCGAGGTGCTGATCAGCTGCGTGCTCAGGCCGGAGGAGGTCGAGGGGATCTACCTGGGCGAACAGGGGGTGCTGAGCGGCGCGCGTGCCGGACTGCTGTGCATCGATACCAGCACAGTGGACCCGATGACGATCCGCAAGGTGAGCGCGGCCCTGCAGGCGCGCGGCGTGGCGCTGCTGGATGCCCCGATCAGCGGCGGGCCCGCCGGAGCCGCCGCCGGCACGCTCTCGATGATGGTGGGCGGAGCGCCCGAAGCGTTCGCGCGGGCGCAACCCCTGCTCGACATCCTCGGCAAGAAGATCTTCTACATGGGCGAGAGCGGCTGCGGCGTATCGGCGAAGATCTGCAATCAGATCCTCACCGGCACGACTCACGCGCTGGTGGCGGAAACGATGGTGCTCGGCGCGAAGCTCGGGCTCGATCCGCTGCGCCTGTTCGAGGTGCTGCGTGTCAGTTCCGGCCAGAGCAACTCGCTCGAACGCGCCGTCCCCAACTTCATCCTGCCCGGACGCTTCGATGCCGCCTACACGGTCACCGGGATCATCAAGGATCTGGAGTGTGCGATTCGCACCGCCAAGCAGTACGGTGTACGCCTGATGCTGCCCAACGTCGCGCAGCAGCTGTACGTCGAAGCGAGCGGGCTGGGGCACGCCGACAAGGACGTGTGTGCAGTCGTGCTGCCGATGGAGGCGGTTGCCGGCGTGGCCGTGCGCAGCGACGAGGCGGTACCGCGCAAGGTCTAGAACGCACCCGGAACGCGCCCGCGACGCGCGCAGGCGCAGCCGGTCAGCCGACCGTCGATGGCGCAGCAGTGACATCAACGCCACACCTCGAGGAGCAGCCGATGAGCAGGGCCGTACCAACCGCCGCGGGCAGAGGCCCGGCGCACGTCGCTCGAGCGCTGGCCGCGCTGGCGGGTCTCGCACTCGCTGCCGCCGCCGCAGGCGCCCAGACGTTTCCGGATCGCCCGATCCGCCTGATCGCCCCGTTCGCGCCGGGGGGGTCGACCGATACCGTAGCGCGCATCCTCGGCGCGCGGCTGGGCGAGCAACTCGGCCAGAGCGTGCTCGTCGACAATCGCACCGGCGCCGGCGGCACGATCGGCGCCGCGCTCGCCGCGCGCGCGGCGCCGGACGGATACACGCTGCTGGTCGGCGACTTCGGCCCGAACGTCGTGGCCGGCGGGCTGTTTGCCCAGCTGCCGTACGACCCGGTGAAGAGCTTCACGCACGTGTCGCTCGCCGTCACGTTTCCGCTGGTGCTGGTGACCCCGGCCAGCTCCACGGTCGGCAGCCTGCGCGAGTACATCGAGCGCGGACGGGCGAAGGCGGGCGCGTTGCGCTACGGCAGTGCCGGCATCGGCACGTCGCCGCACGTGTTCATGGAACTGCTGCAGTTCATGGGCAAGACGCAGACGCTGCACGTGCCCTACAAGGGCGGCGCCCCGGCGGTGGTGGGCGTGGTGGGCGGCGAAGTCGACAGCGCGATGGTCGCGGTGTCCTCGGCGATCGCCCAGCTGGGTGCAGGCAAGCTGCGCGCGCTCGCGGTCACCAGCGCGGCGCCCAGCCCGCGCCTGCCGGGCGTGCCGGCGGTCGCGAGCGTGCTCGCCGGCTACGAAGGCCTCAACTTCCACGGTCTGCACGCGCCGGCTGGACTGCCGGCCGCCATCGCCAACCGGCTGGCCGACGAGGTGCGCAAGGCGGTGCTGCGGCCCGAGTCGCGCGAGCGGCTCGACGATCTCGCGATGGATCCGGTAGGCAGCACGCCGGCGGAGTACGACGCATTCATCCGCAGGCAGGTCGAGCGCTGGCTGCCATTCGTCAGGCAGGCGGGTATTCGCGTTGAATGACACGTTGAACATCGGGCGGTGGCGAACGTGAGTTGCGCCTCCGCGCCGCAGGCCGCATCCGCCGACGACCACCCGGCAGCGCGCGCTCTCGGGCGCTTCGGCGCAGTCAGCGCCCTGTCGCTTGGCGGTGCGGGCGTGGCGAGCCACTGGGGCGAGGTCGCGCGCGAGGAGGGCATCGCGACCCTGCGCGCGGCTGTTGCTGCAGGCATCACCTTGCTCGACATGGCGCCGAAATACGGCGACCTGCGCGCGGAGCAGATGGTCGGCGAGGCGTTCGACGGCGCGCTGCCGCCGGGCGTGCGTGTGCTGACCAAGGTGCTGTTCGACGCGCAGGAGCGCGACTATCGCGGCGCGCTCGAGGCGAGTCTCGCCGCCAGTCTGGCCAGGATGCGCCTGCCGCGCGTGGACTTCCTGCTGCTGCACAACCAGCTCGTGCCGGACGAGCAGGTGGGTCGCTGGCCCGGCCTCGCGTGGTCGGTGTACTGCGAGCAGGTACGCCCGCTGCTGAGCGCTCTGGCAGCCGAGGGGCGCATCAGCGGCTGGGGAATGTCGGGCATCGGCGCGAGCTCGCAGATCCTGCGTGCCCTGCGCAGCGATCCTGCCCCGCAGATCATCGAGGCCATCGCCAATCCGCTGGATCTGCTGGGCAATCTGCACACCAGCGAAGAGCCGGCGCTGCCGCGGCAGATCATCGCCTGCGGTGCGGCGGGCAACTGCGGCGTGCTCGGGGTGCGGGTGGCTGCCGCCGGCGCACTCACCGATGCGCTCGACCGGGTGCTGCCCCCGTCGCATCCGGTGGCCCGGGATTTCCAGCGCGCGCAGGGCTTTCGCGACCTCGCGACCCGCACGGGCATGTCTGCAGCAACGCTCGCGCTTCGCTACGCGCTTGCGATGCCCGGCGTGTCCAGCATCGTGCTCGGCGTGAAGAACCGCCGGGAGCTCGACGAGTCTCTGCATGCCGCACGATGCGGCCCGCTGGACGGAGCGCTGTGCGCGCTGATCGACGAAGTGGCGAAGCGGAGCGCCGCGTGACCGGCATGACCTACGTCGAGCAGGTGCTTGCGCGCGCCAGCGGTCGGGATCGGGTGCGCGCGGGCGACATCGTCAGCGCGCGCGCCGACCTGTCGATGGCCAACGACATCACCGCGCCGCTGGCGATCGACCAGTTCGAGCGCGCGGGCGCGCGCCGCGTCGCCGATGCGCGCCGCATCTTCATCGCAGCCGGTCGCCACGCCCCGTTTCGCGATGCGGCAGCGGCGCAGCAGGTCCGCCGCGTCGCCCGCTTCTGCGAGGAGCAGGGTATCGAGCGCTTCTTCGGCTACGGTGAGGGCATGGATCACGTGCTCGCCCCGGAGATGGGACTCGTCCGTCCCGGCATGCTGATCTGCAACGCGGATTCGCACGCCTGCACCTACGGTGCCCTCGGCGCAATCGGCGTTCCCTTCGGCTCCACCGACCTCGCCCACCTGCTTGCCTTCGGCGACATCTGGATGAAGGTTCCGGAGACGGTGCGCATCCGGTTCGACGGCACGCCCGGTGTCGGCGTCACCAGCAAGGATCTGGTGCTGGCGGCGCTCGCGCAGACCGGTGTCGACGGAGCGCGCTATCGCGCAGTCGAGTTCGTCGGCGCTGCGCTCGCCGCCTTCGGCGTCGAGGAGCGGTTCACCATCGCCAACATGGCCATCGAGATGGGCGCCAAGACCGGCGTCATGTTTCCCGATGCAGCAGTGAACGCGTGGCTGAGTGCGAGGCCGCAGCAGGGCGGGCCGTTGCCGTCGGTGCCGGTTCCGTGTCCGGACCCGGCTGCGCCGGTCGCGCACACCTGGGTGGTCGATGTCGATGCACTGCGACCGCTGGTCGCGCAGCCGCACCTGCCATCGAGCGTCGTGCCCGCCGACACCCTCGCCGGCGTGCGCGTGGATCAGGTGAACATCGGCAGCTGCACGAACGGGCGCATCGTCGATCTGCGGCAGGCTGCCGAGCTGCTGCGCGGGCGGCGTGTGGCGCGTCATCTGCGCCTGATCGTGACGCCCGCCACCGCAACGATCTACCGCGAGGCGCTCGACGAGGGCCTGCTCGCGGTCTTTCTGGATGCCGGCGCCACGATCAATCCGCCCGGCTGCGGCCCCTGCGCTGGCTGGCATCAGGGCACGCTCGCCGGCGGCGAGGTGTGCGTGGCGACCCACAACCGCAATTTCCAGGGCCGCATGGGCGCCAGGGACTCGCGCATCTATCTGGCGAGTCCGCTGGTGGCCGCTGCGACGGCGCTCGCCGGCTCGATCGCCGATCCCCGGGAGTGGCTGCAATGACGGGCAATGCGCGCGATCGCGTACCAGACGCGCACGACGGGAGGCAGCGATGCGCCTGAGCGGCCGGGTTCGCCGATTCGGCGACAACATCGACACCGACGTGATCCTGCCCACGCGCCACATGGTCACCGGTGACGCGCGCCAGCTCGGCCGGGTGTGTTTCGGCGATCTGCTGCCCGGGTTCGCCGCGTCGGTGATGCCCGGTGACGTGATCGTCGCCGGCGAGAACTTCGGGTGCGGGAGTTCGCGCGAGCATGCGCCGATCGCCATCCAGGGGTGCGGCATTGCCTGCGTGGTCGCCGCGAGCTTCAGCCGCATCTTCTATCGCAGCGCGATCAACCTCGGCCTGCCGCTGGCGGAGAGCGCTGCGCTGGCGGCGCAGGCGGCAGAGGGCGACACGATCACGATCGATCTGGAACACGGTGTGGCAACGCTCGGTGCACGCGATTTCGCGATCGCCGCGTGGCCGCCGGAAGTTCTCGCCATCCTGCGCGCCGGCGGTCTGGTGCCGCTGATGACGCAGCGGCTGGCGCGCAACGAGCTACGCACATCCGAGGAGAACCCATGAATCCGCTGCTGATATGCGCCGCCGTGACCGGCGGCGCGAAGGCCAAGTCTGCGCATCATCCGGTGACGCCCGAGGCGGTCGTCCAGTCTGCGCTGGAGTGCTGGCGCGCCGGTGCGGCGATGATTCACCTGCACGCGCGTCGCGAGGACGGGTCGACGACGACCGACCTCGAGACCTGCCGCGCGCTGGTCCGGGCCGTGCGCAGCGCGGGATGCGACGCAATCCTCAATCTCAGCGCTGGCGACGATGGCGGTCGCGCCTCGCATGCGCAGCGGCTCGCCGTGGCAGGGGCCGGCGCCGAGGTCGTGTCGCTCGACGCCGGACCGATCAACATCGCGGGGCGCATCTACGACAACTCTCCCGACTATCTCGAGCGGATGTGCGCGCAGATGAGGCACCATCGCGTGAAGGCTGCGGTGGAGATCTTCGACTTCGGGCACCTCGAGGGTGTGCGCCGGCTGGCTGCCGGTGGCGCGCTGCAGGCGCCGCACTTCATCGAATTCGTGATGGGTGTGCCGGGCGGCCTGCCCACCGACGCGCGGCTGCTGCCGCTGCTGGTGGAGGCGGTGCCGCCGGACGCGCACTGGTGCGTGTCCTGCCAGAGCCCGGATCCGGCGGTGTATCGCGAAATCATGCTCTGGGTGTTCAGCCACGGCGGGCACGTGCGCACCGGCATGGAAGACATCATCTGGGCCGGGCCGGATCGACTGGCGCGCAGCAATGGCGAGCTGGTCGAGCAGTGGACGCGTACTGCGGCCATCTGGGGGCGCGACGTCGCCACCCCGGCGCAGGCTCGCGCGATGCTGGGGCTGCCGCAGGGCGCACCGGCGTGAAGCTGCGCATCGCATGCGACCGATCTCGTCCCGGGTGCGGCGCGTGTACACCAGCGCAGGTCGGTGCGGCAACGCGCGCCACGAATGGCCAACGGACGCGCACGATGCGCGGGACAGGAGCGAGGGTGCGATGACCACGATCAGGGAAACCGACCCGGCAGCGGCGACCGCCGCCGGCGCAGGCGAGTATCTGCTGTACGTGCAGCCTGGGTGAAGCAGCTGCCTCCGGACGAAAGAGTTTCTTTCGCAACATGGAATAGCGCATCGCGTCGTCGACATCCGGCGCGATCCCGAAGGCATGGCCGGCCTGCTTGCGCTCGGCCTGCGGCACGTACCGGTCCTTGCCCGCGGCAGCGACTACGTGTTCGGTCAGCAGATCCCGGACGTCGCGCGCTTCGTCGGCGTCGAGTTCGCGCCGGTCGAGCCGCTCGCGCCGCCGGTGCTGATCGAGCGCTGGATCGCCATCCTCGCGAGCGCGCAGCGGCTGTGCCTGCAGCTGCCGGCGGTCGCTCTCGAGCAGCCGCCGATCGAGGGCAGACCGGGTACGCTCGCGGAGCTCGCCTGGCACGTGTTCGCGATCGGCGACGCGTTCATCGACTGCGTCGAGAACGGCAATCCCGACTGGGTAAGCGTGTCGATGCGCCCGCCGGGGACGAGCGTGGACGCAGCAGCGATCGCTGCGCACGGCGCACGGGTAGCGCAACGTCTGGCACAGTGGTGGGAGACGGCGGATGTCGCGCGGCGCACCGGGAAGCTGCCGGTGCGTACCTTCCAGGGCGAGGTGACGTTGCACGCGTTTCTCGAACGGCAGACCTGGCACAGCGCCCAGCACGCGCGCCAGCTCGCCGACGTGATCGAGCGTCACGGCGCAACGCCGGACTGGGCGCAGCGTGACGAACAGCTCGCAGGCCTGCCTCTGCCCACGCGCATCTGGGTCTGAGCGTACGCGCCGCGCGCGGTCGGGGCCATGCTCCGGCCGCGCGACCCCGGCCTGCATCACCGAGTCGAAGGAGCGACCATGTCTGCAACCCCCCATCCCGTGAACCGCCAGCCGCCGCACCTGGGCCGTGTGCTGCACGCGCGCGATGTCGTCGAAACCGAGGACGGCGTGCATCTGTGCGGGGCGCAGTGTGCGCAGTGCGCGACACGCATCTTTCCCGCAGCAACGGTGTGCCCGGCGTGCAACAGCGAGAACATGCAGCCGCTGCCTCTGGCAAACGAGGGCACGCTGTACGCCTTCTCCACCGTCCACGTTGCCCCGGCGGCGTGGGAGACGCCGTACACGATCGGCTACGTCGATCTGCCGGAAGGGGTGCGCGTGTTCGGCAAGGTCGAGGGCGCAGCGCAACTCGCGCCCGATGCGCGGGTGGCGGTTCGCATCGAGCCTGCAGCTGTCGCGCCAGCCAGCGCGGCGAGCGCTGCCAGTGGCGGCCCGCGCTGGCAGTACTGGTTCGCACCGCGCTGATCCGATTGCCCGAGGAGACTTCGATGCACGCCAATCTGCGACCGGTATCGGTGATCGGCACCGGCATGATCAAGTTCGGCAAGTACCGCGAGCTGACCGTTCCGCAGCTCGCACAACCTGCAGTGCGCGACGCGCTGCGCGAAGCGGGGCTGGAGCCGTCGGCGATCGAGGCGATCTACGCGGGGACCGCAACGTCGGGCTGGATGCCGGGTCAGCGCGTTGCGCGCGACACCGGCATGAGCGGCGTGCCGGTGGTCAATTGCGAGAACGCCTGCTCGAGCAGTGCCACCGCGTTTCGCGAGGCCTGGGTGGCGGTGGCAGCGGGGCTCTACGACTACGTGCTGGTGTTCGGCGTCGAGCAGTTGACCAAGCTGGGCGGTGGCACGCTGCCGCTCGACCAGGACGACATCGAGGTCGGCAACGGCATGGTGATGCCTGCGCTGTACGCGATGCGCGCGCAGCGCTACCTGCACGACTTCGGCGCGAGCGAGCGCGATCTGGCCGCAGTGGCGGTGAAGGCGCGCCGTCACGGCGCGCTCAATCCGGACGCGCAGTTTCGCAGCGAGACGACGATCGAGGAGGTTCTGGCCTCGCGCCGCATCGCCGACCCGCTGACGCTGCTGCAGTGCTGCCCGACCGGTGACGGCGCCGCCGCGGTGGTGCTGTGTCCGACCGAAGCGGCAGCGCGCCACAGCGAGCGGCCGGTACGCGTGCTGGGCTCGCACCTGGCCTCGGGCAGATACGTGCCGGGCTTTCGCGACATGACGATTCCCGAGATCACCACGCGCTGTTCGAGCGAGCTCTACGAGGAGACCGGGGTCGGGCCCGAGGACATCGACGTGCTCGAGTGCCACGATGCCTTCACCATCGCGGAACTGCTGTACTACGAGGCGCTGGGCCTGTGCGGCCGCGGCGAGGCGGTGCGGCTGCTGCACGAGGGCGCGACTTCGCTGGGCGGGCGTGTCCCGGTCAATCCGAGCGGCGGGCTGCTGTCGAAGGGGCACCCTGTCGGCGCGAGCGGGGCGGCGCAGGTGGTGGAGATCGTTCGCCAGCTGCAGGGCCGCTGCGGCTCGCGTCAGGTGGAAGGGGCGAAGGTCGGGCTCACGCACGTCACCGGCGGCGGTACCTCGGGCTTCGATCACGGCGCGTGCGCCATCCACCTGTTCGGAGTCTGAGACGTGGCCAGGTCCGCCCGGCCGGCACGTCCGGCGGCAGCACGGCCGGCGGCCGACACCGGAACGGTGGCGCGCACGATCGCGCTCTTGCGCGAGATCGCCCAGTCCGACGGCGGCACGCAGATCAAGCGGCTGGCTGCCGCGCTGCAGTTGCCGGCCTCCACCGTGCACCGGTTGCTCGACCTGCTGATGCGCGAGGGCATGGTCGAGCGCGACGATCAGGCGCCGATCTACCGCGTCGGACCCGAATTCTTCCGTCTCGCGGCGGTGGTCTACAACGATCACCCGCTGCAGGCCATTGCCGCGCCCTGTCTGGAGCGCATGGTGCAGACGGTCAACGAGGCCGCCTATCTCTGCCTGTATCTTCCACGCGAACACCGGATGAGCTTCGCCTCGTACTGCGAGTGCACGCACCCGCTGGGCTACCGGGTCCGCACGAACGAGCCCCAGTCGCTGCTCACCGGCGCCTCGGGTCGCTCGATCCTCGCCTGGCTCGCGGGCGACGAATTGCAGGCGGCGCTGAACGCGGAGGCCGGTGCCGACACCACGGGTCTGGGCGCGAAGAGTCTGCCCGGGCGGCGCGCGTTGCTGCAGGACCTGGCTGCAATCCGCGTGCGCGGCTATGCGCTGTCGTTCGGTCGTCGCATCCCCGGCGCAGTGGGTATCTTCGCGCCGGTGTTCAATGCGAGCGGACGGGTGATCGGTTCGCTCGGCTTCACCATTCCCGAGCATCGCTATCGCCATCGCAGCGAGGGCGAGATCGCGGCCTGTGCCCGCCGCTTCGCGGCTGAACTGTCGGCGAATCTGGGGCATCGCGCCCTGGCGAGCGCCTGAGGAGCACCGATCCATGAGCAAAGACGAGCGCGCCCCCGGCGCACAGCCGCTGTGCGGCATTCGCGTGCTTGATCTCACGCAGTTTCTCTCGGGACCGTACGCGACGCAGATCCTCGCCGATCTGGGTGCCGAGGTGATCAAGGTGGAGCCGCACGGCGGAGACTCGGCACGTGCGATCCCGCCCTACTTCGTCGGGACGGACAGCGCGTACTACCTCAGCGTCAATCGCAACAAGAAGAGCGTCGCGGTCGACATGAAGCACGCGCAGGGCAAGGCCCTGGTGCGCGAGCTCGCGCTGAAGAGCGATGCGGTGATCGAGAACTTCCGCCCGGGCGTCGCAGCGAAGCTCGGGCTCGACTACGCGGAGCTCGCCGCAGTGCATCCCGGGCTGGTCTGGTGCAGCCTGTCCGGCTTCGGCCAGGACGGCCCGTATCGCGAGCTTCCGGCCTACGACATGATCGTGCAGGCGCTCTCCGGGGGCATGAGCCTCACCGGCGAGAGCGGCGGGTTGCCCGTGCGCTCCGGCGTTCCCATCGGCGATCTCGCAGCAGGCATGTTCTCGGTGATCGCGATGCAGGCGGCGCTGCTCGCGCGCGTGCACACTGGCCGCGGCCGGCAGATCGACATCTCGATGCTCGACTGCCAGGTGTCGATGCTCACCTATCAGGCTGCGTATCACCTGATCGCCGGGGTCGTGCCCGGAACCCAGGGTCGTGCCCACGATTCGTTCACCACCTATCGCACGTTCGTCGCCGGTGACGGCGTGAACGTGTGCGTCTGTGCGAACACCGATCGCATGTGGGAGGACATGGCGCGCGCGCTCGGCGTCGGCCACCTGCTGGACGATCCGCGCTTCAAGGACAACGCCGGCCGTCACCGGCACCGCGAGACGCTGGTACCACTGCTCGATCAGGCGTTTCTCGCGCAGCCGGCGGCACACTGGGTCGAGCAGTTTCGGGCGCGCGGGATTCCGGTAGGCAGCGTCAACACGCTCGATCGGGCACTCACCGACACGCAGGTGGTGCACCGGCAGATGGTGCTGCCGCTGGAGGACGGACATGGCCACCGGATCAGGGTGGCCGGCAATCCGATCAAGTTCGTCGGCGAGCAGGCGCCGGCCCACCACTACCCGCCGGGGCTGGGGGAGCACAGTGCAGCCGTGCTGGCCGAGGTGCTCGACTGGGACGCCGAGCGCATCGACGCGCTGTTCGCCTGCGGTGTGCTGAAGGCACCGGCAGCGCCGGCCTCCGCGGGCTGAGCCTCGCGCACTCCATTCACCACTGGCCATCACCGCGCGTCGCCGCGCGGCAGTCCTCGCCGCCGCTACCGGAGCGGGACGAACCGACAGGAGACGAAGTTGGACTTGAGACTTGCAGGAAAACGGGTACTGATCACTGGCGCATCGCAGGGCATCGGATTGGGTGTCGCGCAGGCGTTCGCCGCCGAGGGGTGTCATCTGCTGCTCGCTGCGCGCAACGCGCAGGCACTGGGCGAGAACGTATCCGGACTGCAGGCGCTGGGCGCCGCCTCGGTGCGCAACTTTCCCTGCGACCTGTCGGCACCCGGTTCGGCGCAGACGCTCGCCGCCGCCTGTGGTCCGACAGACGTGCTCGTCAACAACGCGGGCAGCGTGCCGCAGGGATCGATCGACGAGATCGACGAGGCGCGCTGGCGCAGCGCCTGGGATCTGAAGATCTTCGGCTACATCAACCTCAGCCGCGAGATCTACCGCGGCATGGCCGAGCGCAAGTCCGGCGTGATCGTGAACGTGATCGGCGTCTCGCCGTTTCATCCGAGCTCGCGCAACGTGGCGGGCGCAGCCGGCAACGCCGCACTGATGTCGTTCACCCAGTGTCTGGGGACCGGCAGTCTGCATGATGGCGTGCGGGTGGTGGCGATCAACCCCGGCGCTACCGAGACGCAGCGTCAGGTCGTGCGCTGGAAGGCCCGGGCACAGGCGGCCTTCGGTGACGAGTCGCGCTGGCGCGAACTCACTGCCGGATTTCCGTGTGGCCGGCTCGCGCGGGTGGACGAGGTTGCGGACGTCGCCGTGTTTCTCGCCTCGGAGCGTGCCTCCTACGTCTCGGGCACGATGATCAGCATCGATGGCGGCGCAGGCTCGGCGCGCTGACCTCCCTTCCACTCACGCAAGGCCAGACCACCGTGACTCGAACAACTGCCCCCCGCCGCGCGAATCCGTCCACCCGTGCCCGCAGCAGCGCGCCCGCGCAACCCGCCGCCCGTCAGCGGGCGGCAGCCGTGTCGCCGATGCTGCGCGCGCTGTCGGCCTACATGGCACGCGCGCCGCAGCGTGCGCTTCCGGCCAGGGTGGTCGAGAAGACCAAGCATCACATCGCCGATTCACTCGCTGCAGTCATCTCCGGATCGCGCCTGCTGCCGGGCGAGAAGGCGATCGATTACGTGCGCGCGCAGGGCGGCAGCGACGAGGCGACGGTGATGGGCACGGCACTGCGCAGTTCGGCGACGCTCGCCGCCTTCGCCAACGCGATGTCCGCACACGCCGACGAGACCGACGATTCGCACCAGGGCGGTCTGTTTCACCCGGGCTGCGCGGTGATCCCCGCGGCATGGGCGATCGCCGAAAGGCGCCGCGCGAGCGGCGTCGATCTGCTGCGCGCGGTGGCGCTGGGCTACGACGTGGGCGCGCGCTTCGGCATGGCCCTGGGCGGCGTGAAGTTCCTGCTCTCCGCGCACTCCTCGCACAGCTTCGGCGCGATCTTCGGCGCAGCGGCCGCTGCCGGCGCACTGTGCCGCTTCGACGCACAGCGCATGCGCTGGCTGCTGTCCTACACCGCGCAGCAGGCCTCGGGCATCTCATGCTGGATCCGCGATCCCGATCACATCGAGAAGGCGTTCGACTTCGCCGGCATGCCCACCCGCAACGCGGTGGCCGCCGCGACGATGGTCGACGCCGGTTTCACCGGCGTCGATGACGCATTCAGCGGCAGCCGCAACTTCTGGCTCGCCTACGACAAGCACGCGGACACCACGCATCTGACGCGCGATCTGGGCCGCACTTGGGAGATCATGCGCTCGAACATCAAGAACTGGTCGGTGGGATCGCCGATCCAGGCGGCGCTCGATTCGCTGCTGGCACTGATCCGCACGCATCGAATCGGGGAGGCGCAGGTCCTTCGCCTGCACGTGCAGGTGCAGGACACCGAGTCCGAGATCGTCGACAACCGCGACATGCCGGACATCTGCATGCAGCACCTGCTGGCGGTGATGCTGCTCGACGGCGGGCTCACCTTCGAGAGCTCGCACGACGATGAACGCATGCACGACCCGCGGGTACTGGCGGTGCGCAAACGCATCGTGTTCGAGGGATCGGCTGCGCTCAGCAAGGCCGGGGGTCGGCAGGCGATCGTCGCGCTCGAGCTCGCCGACGGGCGCACGCTGCGACACCACACCGAGGTCGTGCGCGGCGCCTGGCAGAACCCGATGAGGCGCGCCGAGGTCGACGACAAGTGCCTGCCGCTGATCGCGCACGTGCTCGGCAGGCGGCGGGCACGTACGCTGCTCGATCGGGTATGGGGGCTCGAGCAGGTCACGGACGTGCGCGCGCTGCGGCGCCTGCTGCAACCGTGAGGCGGGCCGGTGGCGATCCGCACGGCCGCGCGCGCGATGAACGTGAATGCCCGATGGAGCAGATGCAGATGCAGATGGATTCGACCGTGATACGCCGCAGACGCGCTCTGCCGGCCACTGCCGTGCAGGCGCTGGCCGCGCTCGTCGTGCCCGCGGCAATCGGCAGCCTCGCCGCGACAGCTGCCGTTACCGCGCACGCGCAGCAGGCCTTCCCGGTGCGCCCGGTGCGCATCCTCGTGGGCTCGGCGCCGGGCGGCGGGCTCGACGTGTCGGCGCGCACGCTGTCCGATGCACTCGCCGCAGCGCTCGGTCAGCCGGTGGTGGTGGACAACCGCCCCGGCGCGGCAGGCAGCGTGGCAGGCCGCATCCTGAGCACGAGCGCGCCCGATGGCTACACGATCTGCCTGGGCGCGATCGGCAACTTCGCGGTCAATTACTTCCTGTACAAGGACATCGGCTACCATCCATTGAAAGATATCGCGCCGATCACCGGCATCGCCGACGCGACCAACATACTGGTCGTGCATCCGGCGGTGCCTGCGACCTCGGTCAAGGAACTGCTGCGCCTCGCCACGACGCAGAAAGGCCTCACCTACGGCTCATCGGGTACCGGCAACGCAGGGCATCTTGCCGGCGAACTGATGTCCTCGCTCACCAGGGCCGATCTCGTGCACGTGCCGTACAAGGGCGGCGGTCCGGCGATGATCGACCTGCTTGGCGGGCGCATCACGATGATCTTCGCCTCGCCGTCGACGGCGCTGCCGCATCTGAAGTCCGGCAAGATACGTGCGCTCGCGGTCACCACGGCGAAGCGCTCGGTGATCGTGCCCGATCTGCCGACGATCGCCGAGGCGGGTGTGCCGGGTTTCGACGTGAACAACTGGTACGGCATGGCGGCTCCAGCCGGGACCCCCCGGCCGGTCATCGAGCGGCTCAACCGCGAGCTGGTCGCGATCCTGAAGAGCACCGAGACCAATCGCCAGTTCCTCGAGCAGGGGATCGAACCCGCCCCGAGCTCGCCGGAGAACTTCGGCAAGTTCATTCGCGCCGAGTTCGAGAAGTGGGGCCGTCTGCTGAAGGCGGCCAAGGTAGTCGCGGAGTGAGCGGATCCCGTCCCGCGTTCTGAAGGAGACCCGATGAGTTACCCGATCTTTCACTGCTCGTTTCCGGTGCGCGATCTCGCGTCCACGCGTGCCTTCTACGGCGATCTGCTCGGCTGCGCGGCCGGACGCACCGAGGCCGACCGTATCGACTTCGATTTCTTCGGTCATCACATCGTCGCCCAGGTCTCGCCCGAGGAGTGCGCGCACCGCAGCGTCGGCGTGGGCCGGGAGAGCTACCCGCTGCGCCACTTCGGCGTGCTGGTCAGCCGGGAGCAGTTCGAGGCGCTCGCGGCGAGACTGCAGGCTGCCGGGACGCCGTTCGTCATCCCGCCAGAGGTGCGCCACGCCGGCACCGTGCGCGAACAGATGACGATGTTTGCGCTCGATCCGTCGGGCAATGGCGTCGAGTTCAAGTCGCTCGCCGATCCAGCGAACGTGTTCAAGGCGGGCTGATTCAAGGCGACTGCGCAGCGAGCGCTGCGCACGCGGCAGTGGCGGTTCGTCGTTGCAGACAGGCGGGCCAGCGAACCCCCGGAGCCGCCGCAGGCGGGATCCCCGGCAGCGCCCCGACCAACCCGAACAGGAGCAATTCATGTCCAGTATCGTCCACCTGGCCGTCAAGGTCACCGACATCGAGACGGCGGCCGCGTTCTACCAGAGCGTGTTCGGCTTCAAGCGTTCCGAAACCACGCGCAAGCGCGGGCACACCTCCTGCCACATGACCGACGGCCGCTTCGACCTCGCCCTGATCCAGTACGACAGCGAGCAGACGGTCGAGGCCGACTGGGCGGGGCCGGGGCCCTGCATTCACCACTTCGGCATCGCGGTGGAGGACACCGCGGCCGTGCACCAGCGCCTGCTCGCCGGCGGCTACACGATCCTCAGCCAGCCCGGCGTGCTGCCGATCAAGTTTCGCGGTCCCGACGGCGTGGTGATGGAAGTCGGGCCGGCGGAGATCTTCCCGGGCGTGGTTCCTACCCCTGGCGCGGCGGCAGACGCAGCTCGCTGACTCCGGTCACGGCCGCAGCGAAGAGCGGGTCGCACGCCTGCCTTCGCTGCGGCGACGGCCTGTCACTTCGCTGCCGGAACCGCGAGCGCCCGCTCGATCCACGGCAGCACGACCTCGTTGAGGATGCGCTGCTGCGGCCACGCGTCGGAGCGGCCCATGTGGCCGCCCGCGGGATTGACCCACGCGTCCTTCGGCTCGCCGTGCTTCATCATCAGATACAGATCGGAGATCGGCTGCTGCGTATCGCGTTCGCCGTTGACCAGCAGCATCGGTGCCGACGGCTTGTCGAGCCAGCCCTGCGCGAGCAGCGACAGGCGCAGTCCGTAGGCGAGGAACTCGTCGAGCGTCTTCACACCGAAGATCGCCGAGCGGGCAGGGAACAGATCGAACAGGTACTCGCGCGTGGACAGCCCGGTACGCTGGAAGTCCGGCTGGAAGTAGCCGTGAATGCCCACGCCGTGCACGACTGCACCGCGCAGGCGCTCGCGCTCGGTGTAGGCGAGCAGTGCCGCCCAGTAGCCGCTCCAGCTCTGGCCGCGCACGACGATACGTTTCGGATCGATGTCCTTGCGCGTCTGCAGATGATCGAGCACGCGCGAGTACATGCGCTCGGCGCCGACGTCCACCTTGATCGGGGCCTGGCCGGTGCCCGGCATGTCGAGCGCGAGGACCGCGATGCCGCGCCGGATCAGCGGATCGCTCGCGGCTGCCACATCCTCCTTGCGCGTGTCCAGCCCGCTGATGCCGATCATCAGCGGCGCCGGACGCACGTTCGGCGGCAGGCGCAGGTAGCCGACGATCTCGCGCCCTTCGAACGGTATGCGCACGAGTTCCAGCGGCGGGTCCATCAGCCGGCCGTAGGCCTGAAACGCCTCCAGCGCCTTCGCGTAGGCCTCCCGCTTGAGCGGCGAGTTCTCCGTCGGCCAGCGCGCGGTGTTGTAGGTCTCCCAGCCGTGCCTGAACGCTTCGGCGGCTTCGCGCGGCGAATTCGCCAGCAGGGCCTTGCCCTGCTGCATGTAGCGGTCGCCGATGCGCATGAACGCCGCGGCCCAGGCGTCGGGCTCCAGACTGTTCAGACCGGACAGCGCTTCGCGCATATCCGCCGGCTTGATGCCCGCCACCGGCGGCAGGCTGCGGTCGGCGCGCCGCTGTGCCTCCTGCTTCAGTTCGGCCAGATCGCGCGGGCCGGCGCTTTGCGCGAGGGCGGTCGCTGTGACGGTGGCGAGCGAAAGTGCCGCAACCATGCAGCACACGGATGCAACACGTGCAGCGAGCTTCATCGTCGTTCCTCCCGGTTCGCCGTGCGCTCTGATCGGGGTACGGGGCCCGCGGCCCGCGCACCGGTGGCACACCAGCGGCAGGCATCTATCGTAGGTCCTCGCGCCGGAACTGGGAAGATGGCGCCGCAGCCGATATAGTGTGGCCTTGGCATGAACACGCGCAGGGAAGGGCGGTCCCGTATCGCGATGCGGGGCACCCGTCCGCGAGCGCTGCCACCGTGCCTTGCCAAGCCCGCAGCAGACCGGGCGGCCAGACCAGGAGGAGTTTCCC
>CANGUQ010000010.1 GCA_947456915.1 Betaproteobacteria bacterium | reverse complement strand
GCCCCGTACCCGCCGCCTGCGTCCGGGACGGCACCGCAGGGGCGCCCAGGCGCGGAAATCGCCGAGCGCATCGCACGTCTTGCAACGCGCGCGCGGACGCACGCGCGGCCCGACGCTGGACGGATCGCCGAGCAACTCGGCGGACGCCTCGTCGACGACGGTCTGATCGAGATCGAGTACGCACATCCGCTGGCTGCGGGGCACGGCCGCCAGCCGCTGCACGCGCTGCGCTGTCCGGACCTGAGCTGGCTCACCGGCGCTGGCAACGACGCCGGTACCGAAACCGGAGACGCTGTCGGCGCAGGCTCGGCGACCGCCCCCGATCTGGTGTTCATCGATACCGAAACCACCGGGCTCGCCGGCGGCACGGGAACGCTGGCATTCCTCGTCGGTATCGCGCGCGTGCGTGGCGACGCCCTGCTGCTCACGCAGTGGCTGCTCACCTGTTTTGCCGCAGAACCCGCGCTGCTCGATCGCCTCGCCACGATCGCCAGACCGCAACCCGGGCCTGCGGCGCACTCGCCGGTGCAATGGGTGAGCTTCAACGGCAAGTCGTTCGATCTGCCGTTGCTGGCGACGCGCTGCGCACTCGCACGGCGGCCGGACTGGTTGCGTCTGCCCGTCCATCACGATCTGCTGCACCCGGTGCGCACCGCCTTCGGCCGGCAATGGCCCGACTGCCGGTTGCAGAGCGCCGAGCAGCGGCTGCTCGGCGTGCACCGCGAGAACGACCTGCCAGGCCATCGAGTACCCGCGGTGTGGGCCGATTTCGTGCAGTTCGGCGACACGGACGGGCTCGCGGCCGTGGCCGAGCACAACCGCATCGACCTGCTGTCGCTCGCGGCGCTGCTGCCGGCGCTGACCGACCTGTACGCCTCACCCGCACGGGCGACCGCGGTGGATGTAGATGCCGCGGCGCTCGCGCGCATGCAGCTGCGCCGGCACCGGCAGGCGCCGGCGAAGGCGCATCTGGCACACAACGAGCAGGCTCTCGACGACGCAGCGCTGCTGCTGCTGGCGCAACTGCACCGGCGCAGCGGCGACTGGGCCAACGCCACGCGACTCTGGCAGGGGCTCGCGCAGCGCGGCGTGCTGCCCGCGATCGAGGCGCTCGCCAAGTACCACGAACATGTCAGCGGCGACCTCGCCCGGGCCTCGGCGCTGTGCAGCCAGTTGCGCGCAGCCGCCCCGGCGTGCGACAGCCATCGACGGCGGCAGGCGCGCATCGAGCGCAAGCGCGGCCTGCTGTTCGCCGACGCCTGAGCCGCGGGAGAATCAGCCTGCCGGCGCGTGACCCGAGGATCTTCGGGCCCGCGCCGGCGACCGATCCACCGACCTTCCCCGGAGCGCCGGCATGATTGCGCCAGGGAAAAAAAGGCCGGACGGGTAGTCCGGCCAAACGCCTCGTCGGAGGAGATTCACACAACATCCGGAGGGGGAGGAGCCCGCCGGACATGCCTATTAACGCACATTGCCAACTTAAAGTGACAATTATTTTGTCATTATTTTCTGACACCAACGACTGACATGTCTCACCAGCGACGCTGCGCCCGAGGGTCGGACCGCCAGTGCACAATCCGCACCGGCGGGAACTCGATGGCAGACTTGCCGGACTAAGCTGCCGACCCTGCGCCGTTGCCGGCGAGCGGGCGTGCGGCGAGCCGCGCGGCACCGTCGTCGTACGGCCAGGATGATCCGACAATGCTCTGGAGGAGATGCACCCGATGGCTTCCGATCGCCGCAGACTCATCGCCGCCGCCGCCGCGGCCCCGTTCGCCGGGCTGTTGCCGGCAGTTCCACGCCGGGCGCACGCCCAGGGCTTCCCGGCCAGGACCATCCGCATCATCGTGCCGTTTGCCGCCGGGGGAACCACCGACGTGATCGCGCGCTTCGTCGCGCAGCGCATGAGCGAGACGATGGGTCAGCCGGTGGTGGTTGAAAACCGTGGCGGGGCTGGCGGCACGATCGGGGCCGAGGTCGTCGCCCGGGCGGCCCCCGACGGCTACACGATCATGATGCACAACCTCACGTTTCCGCTCGCCTCGACCGTGCAGGCGACCCAGGGCAAGCCGCTGTACAACATCGACACCGACTTCGCGGGCGTGTCGCTGTCGGCGAACGTGCCGTTCATGCTGCTTGCCCATCCGAGCGTCCCGGCGCGCGACCTGTCGCAGTTCGCCAGGCTGCTGCAGGGCAACCGCAAGCTGTCCTACAACTACGGCTCCACCGGTCCCGGCTCGGTGATGAACGTACTGGGCGAGATCTTCAAGCGGCAGGCGAAGGTCGACATGACCCACGTCCCGTTCAAGGGCGCGAACCCGATGCGCCTCGAACTGGTCGCGGGGCGGCTCGACTTCGGCGGCGACCAGTTGTCGACGTGTCTGGAAAACATCCGCAAGGGCGAACTGCGCGCGCTTGCCACCAGCGCGCCGAAGCGGCTGGCGGTACTGCCGGACGTGCCGACGGTGCGCGAGCTCGGCTTTCCGACGATGGAGATCGAGGGCTGGAACGGCCTGTTCGCGCCGGCGAAAACCCCGCGCGACGTGCTCGATCGGCTGTCGCGCGAGGCCGCGGCGGCGGCACGGCATCCGGACGTGGTCAAGCGCCTCACCGAACTCGCCGCCGAACCGGTCGGCTCGAACGGACCGGACATGGAGGCACTGCTGCGCCGGCAGATCGCCGCCTTCTCGCCGATCATCCGCGAACTGAAGCTCACGGTGGAATAGCGGGACGCGAGCCGGGGCGCGGCGTACGCGCTGCGTGCCGCGCTGCGGGCGCTACCGGCATCGCCCGAACACCCACAGCCGCGGCCGGTCTGCAACGGGTGGTGTGCCGCGCACCGGCCGGGCATGGCGCTGCGTTCTCCGTCCGCCGCCCCGCCCGGCCCGATTCGCTCGCGCTTGCTAGACTTGCGCGCGTTGCCGAGCTGACCGGCAGCGGCCCGACACAGTCGGCCCCGTTGCGCGCTTGTCGCAGCGCGCAGGTGCTGCTGCGCGCGTCCGGCACCGCACACTTCACTGCTTCCCAGGAGAACCCAGATGTCCGCCGACGCAAATGCCCCCTCGCTCACCGGCTATGTCGCCGACTTCATCGTCGGCACGTCCTACGAGGCGATTCCCGCCGACGTGATCGCGATCGGCAAGAAATCGATCCTCGACGGGCTGGGTCTCGCGCTCTCGGGTTCGGTCGCGCACTCCGGCCATATCGTGCGCGAGTACCTCGCAGCACAGGGCTTCTCGGGTGGCGACTGCTCGGCCATCGGCATGGACCTGAGGCTGCCGGCGCGCTTCGCCGCGTTCGCCAATGGTGTGGGCATCCACGCCGATGACTACGACGACACGCAGCTCGCCGTGGCGAAGGACCGCGTGTACGGCCTGCTCACCCATCCGACCGCACCCTGCCTGCCCTCGGCACTGGCGATCGCCGAGCGCGACGGGCGCAGCGGGCGCGACCTGATGCTCGCCTATCACCTCGGGGTGGAGGTCGAGTGCAAGATCGCCGAAGCGATCAACCCGCGCCACTATCAGCACGGCTTTCACGCCACGGCGACCTGCGGTACCTTCGCCTCCGCCACCGCCGCGTCGAAGCTCTATGGCCTGAACAAGGAGGCCATCCTGCGCGCCCTGTCGATTGCCGGCAGCCAGTCGGCCGGTCTGCGCGAGAACTTCGGTACGATGACCAAGCCGTTTCACGCGGGCAAGGCGGCCGAGTCGGGCGTGTTCGCCACCGACATGGCGAAGCTCGGCTGGACGGCGGCACCGAACATCCTCGAAGCCGGGCGCGGTTTCTTCAAGGCGGCCGGCGGCGGCTGGGACGACGCCTCGATCAACGGGGTACTCGGCAAGCCGTGGACCTTCGCCAGTCCCGGCGTATCGATCAAGCCGCATCCGTCGGGCTCGCTCACGCATCCGGGCATGACCCGGATGCTGGAACTCATCCGCGCCAACGGCATCAAGGCTGCGGACGTGGCCGGGGTGAAGGTCGGCACCAACCAGAACATGCCCAACGCGCTGATCCACCACCGCCCGCAGAACGAGCTGCAGGCCAAGTTCAGCATGGAGTTCTGCATGGCCATCCTGCTGCTCGACGGCCGTGCCAATCTGCCGGAGTTCACCGACGAGGTCGTGCTGCGTCCGGACGTGCAGGAGATGATCCGCCGGATCGACTTCGGTGTGCATCCGAAGGCCGAGGCGGCCGGCTACGACAAGATGACGACCATCATCGAGATCACGCTGAAGGACGGACGGGTGATCGAGGGCGAGGCGGACTTCGGCAAGGGCAGCCCGGCCAATCCGATGAGCTACGAGGAAGTGGCCGAGAAGTTCCACGGGTGCTGCGCGTTCGCCGGGTGGCCGATCGACAAGGCGAAGCGCATCGTCGAGATCGTGCGCAACCTGGAAAGCCTGGGCAACGTGCGCGAGCTGACGGCACTGCTGGTGAAGTAACGCCATGCAGCGCTGGCACAACCCCCACGCCGTCTCCTTCGCCACTGCCCGCGCCCGCTTTCGCGACGGCAGCGACACGCCGCGCGAGCTGCTCGAGCGCTGCATCGCCACGATCGAGGCGCGCGAGCCGGTGGTCAAGGCCTGGGTGACGCTCGATCTGGCAGCTGCGCGCGCCGCGGCCGATGCATCCGGCGCGCGCTGGCGGGCGGGAACACCGCTGTCGCCGGTGGACGGCTGCCCGGTCGGGGTGAAGGACATCATCGCCACCGCCGGCCTGCCCACGCAGATGAACAGCCCGGCGTTCTCGGGCTGGCAGACGCACTACGACGCCGCGCCAGTGCACGCGCTGCGCAGCGGCGGCGCGGTGATCGTCGGCAAGACGGTCACCACCGAGTTCGCAGTCGGCTATTCCGGACCCACGACCAATGCGTTCGACCCCGAACGCACCCCCGGCGGCTCCTCCAGCGGCTCGGCGGCAGCAGTGGGTTGCGGCATGGTCCCGGTGGCCCTGGGCACGCAGACGCAGGGCTCGACGATTCGCCCCGCCTCGTTCAATGGCGCGGTCGGCTTCAAGCCGACGCTGGGTGCGCTGCCGCTGGGCGGCGTGCATCCGCTGTCGCAGACGCTGGATCATCTGGGCATCATCGGAGCGACGCTGGACGACGTCTGGTGCACTGCCTCGCAGACCTCGCTCGGGCTGGGCAGCCCCGGGCACCGCTTTCTCAGCGGCGCCGGTGCCACCGCCCCTGCGCCGGTGAAGCCGCGGCGGATGATCCACCTGCACACACGCGGCTGGAACGAGATCGACGCGCCGACCGCCGCGGCGTTCGCGAGCTTCACTGCAGCGCTCGCCGAGCGCGGAGTGAAGGTGATCAGCCGTGACAACGATCGCCGCGTCGCACAGCTGGAGGCCAAGCTCAACGCCTGGGTCGACAGCGGTCTGGACATCCTCGCCTGCGAGATGCGCTGGCCGTACGAGGAATACGTGGCGCGACACGGCGAGGTGATCGGCGAGCGCATCCGCAATTTCATCGCCAGGGCGCGGACCATCACGCCCGAGCGCTACGAGGCCCTGCTCGCCGAACGCGCGGTGATGCGCGCCGAAGTACGCTCGGTGGCCGCTGGCACGGACGGCTTCATCACCCTGCCCTGCTCGAGCATTGCGCCCAGAGGATTCACCTTCACCGGCAGCCGCACCTTCCTCGCCTACTGGTCAGGTCTGGGCTTTCCCACCTTCAGTCTGCCGCTGCTGGCGGTGGACGCGATGCCGCTGGGCGTGCAGTGGATGGGCGTCGATCACCAGGACGGCGCGCTCGCCGCAACCGCCAACTGGTGCATGCGCGAACTGACATGACAGCCGACCCGCCCGCCGACGGCACCGGACTGCGTCAGCGCGACCGCCGGGGCAGGCGGTCCTCGCACGCCATCGCTGCCGGACGCCGCGCAGCACGCTTCGTGCATTTCCCGCATCCTCCGATTCTGCAAGGAGTTCCACGATGAATCGTCCGCACCGCCTCGCCCCGCTTGCCGCCGCCGCCAGCCTCGTGTGCGCGCCCGCACTCGCGCAGACGAACGATCCTGCTCCGGGCTATCCTGATCGTCCGATCAGGCTGATCGTGCCGTTCCCGCCGGGCGGCAGCACCGACGGTGCCGCGCGCATCATCGGCCAGAAGGTGACCGAACTCTGGGGCCAGCAGGTGCTGATCGACAACCGCCCGGGCGCGACCGGCATCATCGGTTCCGAACTGGTGGCGAAGGCGAATCCCGACGGCTACACGCTGCTGTTCGGCACCATCGGATCGCACTCGGTCAACGTCAGCCTGTTCAAGCTGAGCTACGACCCGCTGAAGGACTTCGAACCGATCACGATGACCGCTGCGGTAGGCAACGTGCTGGTGGTCAATGCCAGGTCACCGGTGAAGTCGGTCAAGGATCTGATCTCGCTGGCGCGGCAGAAGCCGGGGGAACTCACCTTCGGCTCCTCGGGTATCGGTGGCGCACCGCACCTCACCGGAGAGTTCTTCGCGCTGCGCACCGGCGTGAAGATGACGCACGTGCCGTACAAGGGAGGTGCACCGGCAATCGCCGATGTGGTCGGCGGCAACCTCGCGATGAGCTTCGCCTCGATGACCTCGGCCCTGCCGTTCATCAAGGACGGGCGGCTGCGCCCGCTCGCGGTGAGTTCGGCGAAGCGTTCGCCGCAGTTGCCCGACGTGCCGACGATGATGGAGGCGGGCCTTCCCGACTTCGTCGTACGCGACTGGCAGGGGCTGCTGGTACCACGCGGCACGCCGCGGCCGGTGATCGACAAGCTGTGGCGCGGGGTGGGTGGCATCCTCAAGCAGCCGGAGACGATCGAGCGCTTCGCCGCGCTGGGCATGGACATCATCGCCAGCCCGCCGGAGGAGTTCCGCAAGGACATCGCCTCGGAGATCGCGCGCTGGGCGAAGGTGGTCAGGGAAGCCAACATCAAGGCGGAGTGACGCGCCGGACGCCGGCACTCCTCCCGGGGTCATGGCTGGCACGCCCTCTGCTTGCACACGGGACGTGCTGCAATCCGCAGCATCCCACGCGGAGTTGCCCCCGGTGTCCTGCCCGCTCGCCCTGCCCGCTCGCCTGCCCTGCGCTGCACCTGCACCCCCTGCCGCCCGTGTGCGTGGCGCCTCGTTCGCCGTCGCCGTGGTCGCGCTGCTCGCCGCAGCCCCCCCGCTCTGCGCACAGACGTGGCCGTCGCGGCCGGTGCGCGTCGTCGTGCCTTTCGCAGCCGGCGGCCTGAACGACACGATGGCGCGCATCGTCGCCCAGCAACTGGGCGAGCAACTCAGGACCTCGTTCCTGATCGACAACCGTCCGGGCGCTGGCGGCACCACCGGTACCGCGATCGTCGCGCAGGCGGTGCCCGACGGCTACACCCTGCTGTTCAGTTCGTCGACGACGATCGCGGTCAGCCCGAGCCTGTACAAGAACCTGGCCTACGACCCGGTGCGCGACTTCGCGCCGGTGACCAGCACCGCGTCGGTGGAGATCGTGCTGCTGGTCAACCCGCAGTTCCAGGCGCGCACGGTGAAGGACATCGTCGCGCTCGCCCGGGCGAAGCCTGGCCAGCTGAAGTACGGCTCGGTCGGCATCGGCTCGTCGCAGCACCTTGCGGGCGAACTGTTCGGCGCGATGGCGAAGGTGAACCTGCTGCACGTGCCGTACAAGGCTGCAGGCCAGGTGCTCACCGACACCATCAACGGCCTGATCGAACTCAACTTCGAGCCGATGCCTACCGCCCTGCCGCACATCAGGGCCGGCAGGCTGGTCCCGGTGGCGGTGACACTGCCGAAGCGATCGCGGGTGCTGCCCGAAGTACCCACGATCGCCGAGGGTGGGCTGCCCGGATACGAGATGACCCTGTGGACCGGAATCCTCGCGCCGCGGGCAACGCCGCGACCGATCATCGACCGGCTCAACCAGGTGACGCGAAAGATCCTCGCCGGCGACGAGATGACCGATCGGCTGCAGGCGCTCGGGGCGACTGCGACGGGCGACACGCCCGAGGAGTTCGGTGCGTTCATCCGGCGCGAGATCGCGCGCTGGGGCGAGATCGTCAGGGCGGCTGGCGCCAGGCCGGAATAGCGGCTCGCCGCTGGGCGGCGAACTGGTAAGCTGCGCCGCTTTCGGGCCTGCGCCCTTCCGACGATCGCACCATGGCTACCACTCACGCGCAGCACGCCTCGCGTTCCCGGCCCGTTGCCGGCGCTTCCCCGATCTCGCCGCTGACGCGTGAACTCGCGCAGTACATCGCGCAGGCCCGGCGCGCGGCGCTGCCCGCGCCCGTTGCCGAGAAGACCCGGCACCACCTGCTGGACACGCTGGCCGCGATGATCTCCGGTGCCCGGCTCGCTCCGGGCGAGATCGCAGCGTCCTACGTGAAGCGACTGGGCGGCACGCGCGAAGCCTGCGTTCCGGGCACGCGCCTGATCACCACCGCGTTCAATGCGGCGCTCGCCGGCGGCATGCTCGCGCACGCCGACGAGACGGACGACTCGCACCAGCCGTCGTTCCATCACCCCGGCTGCGCGGTGGTGCCCGCGGCGCTGGCGATGGGCGAGCGCGAGGGCGCGAGCGGGCGCACGCTGCTGCGCGCGATTGCGCTCGGCTACGACATCGGCGCGCGGGCAAGCTTCGCGCTGGGCGCGATCAGGTTCCACCTGGCGGGCCACTCGACGCACAGCTTCGGCGCGCACTTCGGCGCCACCGCGGCCGCCTGCGCGATGGCCGGCCTCGACGCGACGCAGGTGCGCCACGCGCTGTCCTATGCCGCGCAGCAGGCCTCGGGCGTGTCGTGCTGGATGCGCGACCCCGATCACATCGAGAAGGCCTTCGACTTCGGCGGCATGCCGGCGAGCCGGGGCGTGGCCTCGGCGACGATGGTCGCGCACGGCTTCACCGGCGTGCCCGACGTGTTTGCGGGCGAGCGCAATTTCTTCGTCGCCTTCTCCTCGCCGCACGTGCGACCCGAAGCACTGGTGCACGAACTCGGACGCACGTTCGAGATCATGAATTCGAACATCAAGAAGTGGTCGGTCGGCTCGCCGATCCAGGCGGCACTCGACTCGACCGAGGCGCTGGTGCGCGAGCACGGCGTGCGTGCCGCCGACGTCGTACGCGCAACGGTCGAGATCCAGGACCACGAAGCCGCGGTGGTCGACAACCGCGACATGCCCGACATCTGTCTGCAGCATCTGGTCGCACTGGTGCTGCTCGACGGGACCGTCACCTTCGCCAGCGCGCACGACGTCGCACGGATGAAGGACCGGAAGGTGCTCGCGCTGCGCCGTCGCATCGAGCTGCAACCCTCGGCCACCCTCACCGCCGCCGGTGGCCGCCAGGCGATCGTCACGCTGCATCTGAACGGTGGACGCACGCTGCGTCACCACACGGAGGTGGTCAAGGGCACCTGGCAGAATCCGATGACGCGCGCGGAGGTTGCAGCGAAGGCGCTCGACCTGCTCGCGCCGATCCAGGGCCGCGCCCGCGCGCAGCGCCTGATCGACAGCATCTGGTCGATCGACAAGGTTGCGGACCTGCGCAGCCTGCGTCCGCTGCTGCGCGCCTGAACCCGCGCGCTGCCCGCTTTCCGCACGTTCTGTCCCGCCTTCCGCACGTTCTGTCCCGCCACCCTTCGCGCATGCCCGCGCAAGCATCCCGCATGATCCGCGTGCGCGCCCCCTGCGCCCCGCGTCCGACGCCGGTTCGCGACCCCGGTCGTGCACCCGTCTGCCGCGCACCGGCAGCACAGGTCCGCGCCGGTCCACGACACACCAGGAGAATCGCACCATGAGCAATCCGTCCCCCAGCGCCTGTCCCGGCACGGTCACCGCGGAAGCCGCGGCGTTCATCGAGACCCTGAGCGTCGATCGCATTCCGCGCGAGGCCGTGCGCATCGGCCGGCGCTGCGTGCTCGACGGACTGTCGGTGATGATCGCCGGGCTCGCCGAGGAGACCTGGACCGTGCTCGCCGACGACGCGCAGGCCCAGGGTGGACGCCGCGACGCACTGCTGTTCGGCCGCGGCAGGACGAAGGTGCCCGCGCCGCTCGCCGCGCGCGTGCTCGGCGGAGCAGGTCACGCGCACGATTGGGACGATACGCAGGTGTCGAACGACCCGCGCCACCAGTACGGACTGCTGACCCACCCGACCGTGCCGCCGCTCGCCGCGGCGCTGGCGGTGTCGCAGATGCTCGCCAGCAGCGGTGCGAGGGTCACCGGCGCAGACTTCTTCACCGCCTTCATGGCAGGCTTCGAAGTCGAGTGCAAGCTCTCCGAGTGGCTGCTGCCCTTCGCCTACAAGGAACGGTCTTTCCACTCGAGCGGCATCGTCGGCCTGTTTGCCGCCGCCGCCACCTCGGCCAGGCTGCTCGGGCTCACCGGCGACCGGCTGCGCATGGCGCTGTCGATGTGCGCGAGCATGGCTGCCGGCAGCCGCGTCAACTTCGGCACGATGAGCAAGCCTCTGCAGGTCGCGCGCGCGGCCGAGAACGGCGTCACCGCAGCGCTGCTCGCGCAGCGTGGCTTCACCGCCGACCTGAACGGGCTCGATGGCGAGTGGGGATGGTTTCGCGTCTACGGCAACGGCTGCTTTCCGGAGAAGCTCGCCCAGGGTTTCGGCGGCGCGCGCAAGGAGAACTGGTCGATCGTCTCTCCCGGCGTATCGGTCAAGCCCTACCCCTCGGGCATCCTCACCCATCAGACGATGGACGGCATGCTCGATCTGCTGAAGACGCACGCGATCACGCCGCAGATGATCGAGCGAATCGATGTCTACGCCGGCAGCAACGTGCTCAATCCGATCCGCTTCGCGGTGGCGAAGACGCACCTGCAGGCGAAGTTCTCGATGGCCGGACTGCTCACGATGATCATCCTGCGTCACCGCGCCGGCCGCCAGGAATTCACCAACGAGTTCGTCGGCTCGCCCGAATCGCAGGCGATGCAGGCCCGTATCCACACCCACGTCGACCCGCAGATCGAAGCGCAGGGGATGGAGATCATCCGCTCGCGCATCGAGCTGCTGACCCGCGACGGGCACAAGCTCGTGCACTGGGCACCGGAGAAGTATCGCGGCGGTCCGCTCAATCCGCTCTCCGACGAGGACCTGGCTGCGAAGCTCGCCGCGTGCGCAGACGGCCTGCTCGATCGCGAGCGCCAGGAGAAGCTGCTGCGCGCAGTGAGGCGGCTGGAGAAGCTGGGCAACGCGGTCGCGATCGCGCGTCTGATCCAGCCGTGAGGCCGTCGCGTGCGGCGCACGCGCGCGCCGCGAGGCGGGAAGGCGCACGCGCGCGCACGTTGCCGTTGGCTGCGGCGCTTTCGCTGCTCGCAGCTGCGGCCGGCAGCGCCGCAGCGCAGTCGTGGCCGTCCAGGCCGATCCGGATGATCATTCCGTTTCCGCCGGGTGGAGCGACCGACCTGATCGGCCGCCTCGCCGCAGCCCGCCTGAACGAATCGCTCGGTCAGCCGGTGCTGGTCGAGAACCGCGGCGGAGCCGGCGGCTCCATCGGCACCGAACTCGGGATGCGCGCTGCACCCGACGGCTACACGCTCACCTTCAGCGTGGCGAGCTACGCGGTAAATCCCAGCCTGTACAAGCTCGCCTTCGATCCGGTGAAGGACGTGCAGCCGATCATCCAGCTCTCGCGCGGACCGATCCTGATCGCAGCGCACCCGTCGCTGCCGGTCAGGAGCGTGCGCGATCTCGTCGCGCTCGCGCGCCGCAACCCTGGTGGCGTGAACTTCGCGACCACCGGCCAGGGTACGATCACCCACCTCGCCGCCGAACACTTCATGACGATGACCGGCGTGCGGATGACCCACATACCGTACAAGGGCACGGGGCCGGCGCTGGCCGATGCCGTCGCTGGCCACGTGACGCTCACCTTCGGCAATGTATTCGCGACGCTGCCGCTCACGCGTGCAGGAAAGCTGCGTGCGATCGCGGTCACCAGCGCGCAGCGCATTGCCGGTGAGCCCGGCCTGCCGACGATCGCCGAGACGGTACCCGGCTACGAGATAGTGCTCTGGCACGGCCTGCTCGCCCCGCGCGGCCTGCCGCGCCCGATCGTCGAGCGCGTCAACGCGGATCTGAACAAGGCATTGCGCGGCCGGGACATGATCGACCGGCTGGAGAGCGACGGGCTGTCGCCGGCTGGCGGCAGCCCCGAGGACTTCGCCGCACGCATCATGCGCGACATCGAACTCTACCGGCAGATCGTCGCCAGTTCGGGAGTGAAGGCCGAGTGAGCCGCGGCATCTCCCCGCACCGGGGGATGCCGGGGGACTGCAACGGCTGCCGCACCCGGCGGGGGCACGGCGGACGCGAGCGCCGCACCGAGACGTCGGCGCAGCGCGCCTGCGCGAGCGCCTGGGCGCCCCGTCACCCGTCAGTCGATGCGTACCTGGTTGTCCCTGATGATCTGCGCCCAGCGTTTCGACTGCCCCTGCACGAATGCCTCGAATTCCGCCGGCGTGCGGCTCGTCTCCACCGGAATCAGCCGCCTGGCGAAGAACTCCAGCGTGTCCTTGTCCTGCATCACTGCGGTGGTCACCCGGAACAGCGTGTCGATGATCGTCTTCGGCGTCGCCCGCGGCGCGAACAGTCCGTTCCAGTTGTCGCTGCCGATCCCGGGGAACCCCGCCTCGGCGAGTGTCGGTACGTCGGGCAGCTCGGGGACGCGCCGCGCCGAGGTCACCGCGTAGGCCTTGATCTGTCCGGCGCGAATCGAGCCGATGTTGGAGGCGACGTTGGAATTCGCCATCTGGATCTCGTTGCGCAGCAGCGCGGTGGCGGTGTCGCCGGCCCCGCGCGAGGGCAGATGCACCATGTTCGCTCTGGCCGCGGCGAGCAGCGCGAGCATGTCCAGGTGCGAGTACGAACCGAGCGGCGCCTGGTAGTTGAGCTGGCCGGGTCGCTCGCGCACGAAGGCGAGCGCCTCCTGCAGCGTGTTCGCGGGCATCTTCGGGCCACCGAGGATCACGTTCGGGATCGACGCGAGCAGCGTGATACCGGCGAGATCCTTCAGGGCGTTGGCCTTCATCTTGCCGGCAAACAGCAGCGGATTGATCGCATTGGTCGACACGTTGCCCACGAGCAGCGTGTAGCCGTCGGCGGATGCGCCGGCAACCAGATCGACCGCGATGTTGCCGGCGGCACCGACCCGATTGTCGACCACGACCGACTGCCCGATGCGCTCGCCCAGCTTCGGCGCGAGGACGCGCGCGACGATGTCGGTGGCCCCTCCCGGCGCGAACGGGACGAGCAGCCGGATCGGACGCTGGGGATACGCGGCCTCGGCAGCCAGTGCAGGTGCTGCGGCGATTCCCGCCGCAGCGGCAAACAGCAGCGCGGCGACCAGCGCCGTGCGCGACTCGACTTCGACCATCACTCCTCCTCCACGCAGCGGCGGTGCGCAGACGCGCCCGCACTGTCACTCTCCGTCCGCGTCCTCCGGCACTGCGGTGCGCAGCGCGCGCGAGCGTGTGCCGCGTGCGCCCGCATCCGGATTCCGGCTGCCGAGCGCGGAGTCGATGCGGCAGTGTAGGGGCGGCGCCGAAGCAGCGTCAACCGCGCGTCGCGCGCGATCGGCGCCGCGCTGCCTCGCCTCTGCGGGTCTACGACTCCGGCTTGATGCCGGCCTTGCGCACCACCGTGCCGAACACCTCGAGATCGGCGCGGATCATCTTCGCGTAGTCCTCGGGCGTGTTCACCGGCACCGCCTCGAAGCCCTGCTGCGCCAGGCGCTGACGGAACTCTGCCGCCTTGAGCGCGGCATTGACCAGCGCATTGGTGCGCACGACGAATTCGCGTGGCAACCCGGCCGGGCCGACCAGCCCGTAGCTTCCCTCCACCGGGTGGACACGCAGCCCGGCTTCGATCAGCGTGGGAAGCTGTGTCGCGCCATCGGCGCGGCGTGCGCCGGTGACCGCCAGCATGCGCAGCCGCCCGGTCTTCGCCGCACCCTCGACCGAGGGCAGCGGAAAGAACCCGATGTCGATCTCGCCGCCGAGCAGCGCGGTCATCGCCGGTGCCGAACCCTTGTAGGCGATGTGGACGAGATCGGTGCCGGTCACCCCCTGCACCAGTTCAGCGATGAGGTGCGAGATCGACCCCACGCCCGAGGAGCCGTAGTTGAGCACGCCCTTCTTCGCGTGCGCGATGCGCAGCAGATCGGCGACGCTCTTCGCCGGAACGCCCGGATGCACGGCCAGCGCGTAGTGCGTGACCGCGACCGAAGCAATCGGCGTGATGTCCTTCAGCGGATCGTAGGGAAGCTTCGGGTTGATCGCCGGCGACAGCGCGAGACTGCCCAGGCTGCCGACGCCGAGGGTGTAACCATCGGCCGGCGCGCGCGCCATCGCCTCCATGCCGATCGAACCGCCGGCACCGCCGCGGTTGTCGACGATCACCGGCTGGCTCCACTGCTCCGACAGGCGGCTCCCGAGCGTACGCCCGACCGCGTCGACCGGACCGCCGGCGGCGAACGGCACCATCAGCCGCACCGGCTTGATCGGAAACTGCGCTGGCTGCGCCGCCGCCCCGCTCACCGCGAGCAGCATGCTGCCCGCGAGCACTGGCCAGCGGCAGTCCACCTGCCTGGCACGTCCGGCACCGCGCGTCGCGCGCGCTGCGGCATCCTCGCCCCGCTGCAGGCAGCCTCCGCCGGGCGATGCGCAGCCCGCCGAACACAGCGTCGCTGCTCCGGTCATTCGCCGTCGTACCCGGGCTGCACGCGCACGTCGATCACGCACAGGCCTCCTGCCCGCACGTGCGCGAGTCCCTGCTCGACCGCCGGGCGCAGTGCCGCTGGAGTCTCGACCGGCCCGATCCCGAGCGCGCCCTGGGCGCGCGCGATCCCGGCCAGATCGATGTCGGGATCGCCGATGCGCTGGCCGATCCACGCGTTCTGCTTTGGCCGGCCGCGCTTGAGCGCGACCTGCTCCTGATGCAGTTCGTCGTTGAAGTACGAGCGATTGTTGCAGACGATCACCAGTGCCGGGATCTTGTAGTGCGCTGCCGTCCACAGTGCGGAACTGCCCATCATGTAGTCGCCATCGCCCATCAGCGCGATCGGCACGCGCCCGCTGCCCTTGAGCGCGAGCGCCGCGCCCACGGTGATGCCGGGCCCCGCTCCGACGCCCGCACCGCCATCGGCGCCGATGAACGACAGCGGGTGCGTGAGCGGCGTGTACGAGCCGTGCCAGCCCAGCGGGAGGCGGGTGAAGCAGTGATCGACACCGGCGAGCACCGCGCGCAGCACCGCGCCCAGCCCCTGCAGCGTGACCTTGTCGGCAGGCGGCGGCGGCAGATCGTAGCCGCTGCGCTCGGGCGGTGGCACGCTGCGCGCACGCACCCGCTCGAGCAGCAGTGGCACTGCGACGTCGGGCTCGCACATCAGGTGCAGATCGACCGGCGGCAGCACGTGATAGTCCATGCTCCAGCCGCGGTGCAGGTGCTGGTCGCACGAGATCTGGACCACCTTCGCGCTCACCGGGTCCTTGCCGAACGCCTGCTGGAGCGTGCCGCCCAGATCGAGCCAGTCGAGCGACAGGATCACGTCGGCATCGCGCAACGCCTTGCGTGCGCCGGCACCGAGGCGATTGCCGGGCGGAGCGACGTGCAGGCGGTGATCGGTGGGGAACGCCGCTGCCAGCTTGATGCTGGTCAGCGTGGCCATCTGCAGCTTCTCGGCGAGCGCCACGCGCGCATGCCACGCCGTCACGTCGCGCGACACCCGGCCGCACAGCAGCACCGGACTGCGCGCACCGGACAGGAGCGACGCGACCTCGTCGATCAGCGCCTGCGACGGATGGACCGGCTGCGGCGGCGCGAAGCGCGTCACATCGGGCAGCGGCGGCAGCGCCGCGATGGGGTCTTCCTGCAGGCTCACGTCGAGATTCACGTACACCGGACCGCGCGGAGCGGTCAGCGCGATCTGGCGCGCGCGCAGCAGCGCCTCGACGGCGGCCGGCACTGACGCGGGCTGGTTGTCCCACTTCGTGAAGTCGCGCACCAGCGCCGCCTGATCGGCACAGGTGTGGATCCAGTCGATCCACGGCCGGCGCCGCGCCGCGTCCCACGGCCCGTTCGCGCCGAGGATCAGGACCGGCGTGCGATCGCACCAGGCGTCGAACACCGGCATGGTCGCGTGCATCAGTCCGACGTTCGAGTGCAGTGCTGCGGCCATCAGCCGCTCGGATGCCTTCCAGTAGCCTTGCGCGATGTGCACCGCGTGCTCGTCGTGCAGGCACAGCAGCATCTGCGGTGCGCGATTGCCGAGGTGGTTGACCAGGCTGTCGTGCAGACCGCGGTAGCTCGCACCCGGATTGAGCGCAATGAACGGCACGCCCAGCGCACGCAGCGTCTGCGCGATCGCATCGCTGCCGAACAGGGCGCCGCCGGCGCTCCCCGCCTCCGGCGTGTCATGAACGATATCGGGATCGGGCAGCGGCTGGTTCATCGGTGAAGTCCTGTCGGGGTTGCGGTCGGTGCAGCGCCTGTGGCGGCTCTGTTATCCTGCACGAGGCTCGCGCAGGAGGACGTCCATGATGATACCGATCATTCCAGTCGTGGCTGCGGCGGCATGCGCGTGCGCGCTGGCAGGTCTCGTCGCGCCCGCTTCCGCTCAGTCGTTTCCGTCCCGCCCGGCGCGCATCATCGTCCCATTCCCGCCCGGCCAGGCCGCAGACATCTTCGCCCGGCTCGTGGCCGACCGGCTCACTGTGGCCTGGGGTCAGCCGGTCGTCGTCGAGAACCGCGCCGGCGGCGCTGGCGTGATCGGCGCCGAAGCGGCGGCACGCGCCAGGCCCGACGGCTACACGGTGCTGATGGGGTCGGCCGGGCCGATCTCGATCAACCCGCACGTATTCGCCCGCTTGCCGTACGACGTCGCGAGGGATTTCGTGCCGCTCGTGCAGGTGGTCGACCTGCCGCTGGTGATCGTCGCGCATCCCAGCCTGCCGGTACGCACGGTGGGCGAACTGATCGCGCTCGCCCGCAAGCGACCCGGCGAGATGCAGTTCGCATCGGCCGGGCTGGCCACCTCGCAGCACCTGGCGGCGGAGCTGTTCAATGCGACGGCCAGGCTCGACATGGTGCACGTCGCGTACAAGGGCAGCGGTCCGGCGCTGCAGGATCTGCTGGGGGGCCACGTGACGCTGATGTTCGACAGCCTCACCTCGGCGCTGCCGTCCATCCAGAACGGCAAGCTGCGCGCGCTGGGCGTGACCACGCGCGAGCGGGTGGCAGCCGCGCCGGACATCCCGCCGGTGGCCGAGCGGTTGCCGGGCTATGAAGCGGTGGGCTGGATCGGCGTGCTCGGCGTCTCCGGGACGCCGCAGGAGCTGATCGCCCGCTGGACCCAGGATGTCGCCGCGATCGTGCGCGAGCCCGCCACGCGCGAGCGCATCATCGCCCAGGCCTCGGTACCGGCGAGCCGCAGCGGCGCCGAGTTCGGCGCATTCCTGCGCGCGCAGGGCGAACTCTGGGGCAAGGTGGTGAAGCTGTCGGGCACCCGGCTCGACTGACACGGTCTCGCGGCGCGACTGCGCAGGCGCCTGCGGGCGATACCGCAGGTCATGGCAACGCGGCTCGACGCAACGACACAGCCAGAGGCGACAGTGCAATGGATCTGGGCATACACGACGAACACGCGCTGATCATCGGTGGCTCCGAGGGTATCGGGCTCGCCTCGGCCCGGGCGCTGCTCGACAACGGCGCCAACGTCTCGATCGTCTCGCGCGACCCGGCGAAGCTCGCCCGCGCCGCGGACGCGCTGGAGCGCGCCGTCGGCCGTCGCGTGCGCCACTTCGCGGCCGACATCACGCAGGCCTACGACGTGGCCAAGCTCACCGACTGGCTGCGTTCGGGCGAGGGTGCAGGCAGCGGGCGTCTCGACATACTGGTCTCGGCCGTCGGAGGCAGCCAGCGCGCGCTGTTCGACGAACTGACCGACGAGGCGTGGCTCGCCAACTACGAGTTCAACGTGCTGTCGGCGGTGCGCGCGGTACGGCTCGCCCTGCCGATGCTGAAATCCGCCGGGACCGGCAGCATCGTGCTGCTGGGCGCCGCCGGTGCGCGCATGCCGTACGAGCACCAGATCGTGTCCAACGTGCACAAGGCCGGGCTCATCGCGCTCACCAAGACGCTTGCCGCCGAACTCGCCCGCTACGGCATTCGCGTCAACGCCGTCGCGCCTGGACGCACGCGCACCGCGCTCTGGGCGAAGCGCGCAGCGCAGCTCGCCGCCGAGCGCGGCGTGCGCGAAGAGGCGGTGATCGAGGAGTTCGCGCGCGACATTCCGCTGCGCCGCTTCGCCCGGCCCGAGGAGATCGCGTCGATGGTGGCATTCCTCGCCTCGCATCAGGCGAGCTACATCACCGGACAGTCCATCCTGGTGGACGGCGGTATCGCGCGCGGACTGCTCTGAGCGCGGGCAGGATGCCCCTCGGTACGGGCCGGCACGACGGCGCCGCGGCGGCCACGGGCGCTGCGACATGAGTCGGAACCGCCGACGGCGCACGCCCGCATGAGGACGCATGCACGCACGCCGCTGATGGCTGTGCTCGCGGTGGCGGCAGCGGCCGCAGCGGCAATCGCCTGGGCGGTGGTGACGCTCGAATCGGCAAACTCGGGGCTGCGCATCGAGCAGCACCGGTTCGGGCAGATTCCGGTCACCGTGTACGCCCCGGCCAGCGGCAGCAACCTGCCCGTGGTGGTGATCGCGCATGGCTTCGCCGGCTCGCAGCAGCTGATGCAGCCGTTTGCGCTGACCCTCGCGCGCAACGGCTATCTTGCGGTCACATTCGACTTCCCCGGCCACGGACGACATCCGGTGCCGCTGCCGGGCAGTCTGCGCGAGCACGACGCACTGCTCGCGGCGCTGCTCGGAACGATCGACGTCGTGATCCGCGGCGCGGGCGCGCTGCCGGCAGCCGGCGGGCGCGTCGCGCTCCTCGGGCATTCCATGGCCTCGGATCTGGTGGTGCGCCACGCGCAGGCACATCCGCAGATCGTCGCGACGGTCGGCGTTTCGCTCGTGTACGGCGGCGCGCAGCCGCTCGCCCCGCGCAATCTGCTCGCGATCTACGGCTCGCTCGAGCCGCAGGCGGTGCAGGCATTCGGCCGCAGCATGGTCGCTGGCAGCCCGGAAGCGGCAATCCCCGGGCGCACGCTCGGCAGCTTTGCCGACGGCAGCGCGCGCCGCTACGCACTGGCCCCCGGCGCCGAACACATCGGCGTGCTCTATCACTCGCACAGCCTGCGCGAGGCGCTGCAGTGGTTCGATCAGGCGTTCGATCGCCCGACGCCCGCAGCCTTCACGCCATTCGTCGCAGCACGAGGACCGGCGCTGGCCATCCTGTTCGCCGGCGTACTCGCGCTCGGCTGGGCGCTTGCCGGGCTGCTCGGTCGGCTGAACGCGGGCAGGCGCGCATCGGCCGGACGCCGTTTCTCGCCGCGCACGGCGAACGAGACAGCCAGTGCAGGCAGACGCGACCGCGGCGGCTGGCTCGTCGTGCTGCTTGCCCCGGCGCTGCTCACGCCGCTGCTGCTGCGCGTGGTGCCGACCTCGTTTCTGCCGATCCTGCTCGGCGACCATCTGCTGCTGCACTTCGCGGTGTACGGACTGCTCACCGCCGCCGGCATCCTCTGGCTGATCAGGCGCGGGACGATCGCCGCCCCGCAACCGCCGCAAGTCTCGCGCGCTGGCGCTCTGAGCGCGCTCGCGGTCGTGCTGTGGCCCGCTCTCGCCCTCGGCTGGCCGATCGACCGCTGGCTGTTCAATCTGGCTCCTGCCGCAGGTCGCAGCGGACTGATCGTGCTGATGGCCTGCGGCACGCTGATCTGGTTCGCTGCCGACGAGTGGATCACGCGCCATCCCGCTGCGCCCCGCTGGGCCTATCCCGCAACCAAGGGGCTGTTTCTCGCCTCACTGGCCATCGCGGTGGCCCTCGACCTGTCTCGGCTGTTCTTCCTGATCATCATCATCCCGGCGATCCTGCTGCTGTTCGTGGTGTTCGGACTGTTCAGCCGCTGGAGCTGGCGCGCAACCGGCAGCCCGTGGCCGGCTGCGCTCGCCGGTGCACTGGCGTTCGCGTGGGGGATCGCGGTGACGTTTCCGGCAGTCGCACGCTGAGGCGTGCCACCGCGGGCTGCCACGGCCGCGTCAGCGGCGGGCGCCGGGTGGCGCCGCCGGTGACGCAGCCCCATTGGCCGGGGCGTTGAACTCCTCGGCCCCGATCGGCACGGCGTAGTCGCGCCCCTGGATCGCATCGACCCGGTACGCGCTGGCATCACTGCCACCCACGGCCAGCTGCGGCGAGCCCAGTGCGCGACCACTGTCGAGCAGCAGATAGCGCACCTGATACTCGCCCGCGCGCAGCCCCTCGACACGCAGTTGCTCGCGTGCGCGCACGAACACGTGACGCGCAGGCTGCAGACCCTGCTCCGACACGCGGTACAGCCGCGCGAACACGTCGGAACTGCCCAGACGATTGTCCAGCAGCAGGCTGGTTTCGCCGTCGCTGAAGTGCCGCACGTAGCCGGGAACATCGCCGCTGCGCGCCGGCCACGGGATCCCGTTCGGCGCCTCCAGCGGCCGCACGTGGACGCCGATCGCAGCAGCGGAAGAGACGGGTACGCTCGGCGGCGCCGCAGCGTCAGCGCGGGCATCGTGCGCCTGCAGCAGCCGCGAGACCTCCGCCGCGGACGGCCCCGCTGGCT
>CANGUQ010000009.1 GCA_947456915.1 Betaproteobacteria bacterium | reverse complement strand
TCGCTGCCCGCGTTCAGCGTCACGCTGCCCGCCGTGCTCTCGACGCGTGCGTAGCGTGCCACCGCTCGACCGCCGATCGACTGCGCCGCGGTCACGTTCACGGCGTTCACCGCGTCAACGGTGTCCACCTTCACGTTACCCGTCGCCGCAACCAGCGTCGCTGCCGCCGCCGCGTTCGTCGTGGTCAGCGACAGATCGCCGGTGCTCGCCGTCGCGTCGATGTTTCCAGTCGAGGTGGCGAGCGTGGTCGCGCTGACTCCCGTCCGCCCGTGCACGACGAGGTTATCGCGTGCGCTGGCGCTCGCGATCGTGAGCATCCCGTCGCTGGCGCGCAGTTCGGTGTCGCCTGCGGTCGTGGTTGCACTCGACACGACAAAGCCGCCGATCGTGTCCTCGATCCGGGTGCGCGTCACTGCGGACGACGTCATGTTGCCGGTCAGGTTGACCGCCAGCGGCTTCACGCTGCTGCCGATCGAACCGGTACTCGCGGTGAAGTCGCCGTTGAGCGCGGTCATCGCCGCCGCGCTGTCGCTGCGCGCATTGAGAATGGAGCCGCTGGCAACCAGCGTCGCCGTACCGCTCGCCACAGACAGCGAATTGAGTCGCAGATCGCCGCCAGCAGCCTCCAGCCGCGCGTCACCTCCAGACACCAGCCCGCCGACGTCGAAGGTACCGGGCACGGTGAGGAAGATACCCTGCCCGGCCGGCGTGGTACCGGTGAGGGACGAACCTGGCAGCACGTACAGCGGTGCGGCGAGTGTGCCGATACCGCCAGCCCTCGGATTGAGCGCAACGTTCACCGCCTGAATCGCGTACGCGCGCGTGCCCCTGACGTCGAGAATCGACCCGGCAGCGCCCAGACCCACGTCGCCGAGCGAGAAGATCTCCGCCACTGGCAGGTCGCCCGCGGCCGTGTCGAGAAACACACCCGTGGCCGAGCGCGCGGTCACCGGCGTGGTCGGCTGCAACGAGAGCCGGATCGGGTTGGCCGTCGTGCCGATCGCGCCACTGGCCGATTCCAGCACCACCGCCTGCCCGGAACCGCTCGTCTGGATGATCGCCGGACCGGTCGTCGTCACGCTGTACAGGTTGCCGTCACCCTTGATGCGGATACCCGCTCCGGAACTCACGGTCTGCACGTTGATGTCGGTCTGCGAACCGAGAAACACGTTGTTCAGTGCGTTGACGGTGAGCTTGCCGCCCGACAGCAACTGGATATCGAGATCGTCGCGCTTGAACACGCGAATCACCGTCGGTTCGACAGCAACATCATCGGCCTCGGCTGCGGCGAGGGCGATTCGCTGGTCGGCAGTGAGTCCGGTCGCCGTGCGCGAGATCAGCTCTTCACCGTTGTTGCGGCCGACCCCTCCGGCATTCGCGTTCAGCGTGATGTTGCGGCCCCTGACGTTGGCCGCTTCGATCCGGGTCTCGGTATCGGTGGTCTGCTTGAAGAACACATTGCGACTGACCGTGTACTTCAGTTCGTTTTCGGTCCACTTGAAGCTGTTGTTCTGCGACAGATTGTCCCGCTCGGCCTGCGACAGCGTATAGCTGTAGCTGGCGTTGTACAACCCGGCAACCGGGGTGGTGATCGCCCCGGCGGGCGCGAGACCCGACTGCGCCAGCCGCGTGTGCGTGTCGTGGTAGGCCGCAGTGCGACTCGCCACCCAGGTCGCAAGCTGCGCCGGGGTCAGCGTGGCCGTCTCCGCGGCTGTCGGCACGTAGGCATAGCCCGGGTTGTAGGCGTCGGCGGTGTAGCCGGTGATCGCCCCGCTGCTGTCGCGTACCGGCTGCACGTTGCGCAGCGCCCAGTAGCTGCGGTAGTCGGTCTCCCGCTGACGCCTGACTGCGCCGATCTGGGTGGCGAAGCTCTGATCGGCATTCGCCCCGGTGAGCAGCATGTCGTTCCACAGCGCCGTCAGGGCGGACTCGGTTCGTGTGTCGCGCTGTTCCTCGGCGTTGCCGTCGATGATCGAGCCGGTAACGGCGGTCAGCGTCACATCGCCGGTGACTGACTCGACCCTGTCGAGCAGCAGGTTGCCGCTCGTCTGGCTGATGCTGATGCTGTTGGCCGCCCGCGCGAACAGGCCGCTGCCCGCGCTCGCCTCGGTCTGTACCGCGAGCGCCTGCCCGGCGGTGCCGATGGTCCCGCTGTTCGACACGAGTTCCACCCGGCGCCCGGCGACGCGGGTCTGCGCCCCGGCGCCGGCGGCCACGATGTCGCCCCCCGACTCCAGACGCACGTTGCCCGCACCGCTGCTGACCAGATCCACCCGGGTCTGGCTGGTCGGATTGACATTCTTCAGCATGACGTCGCCGGTAGCGGTGACGGCGCGCAGCGTGCCGCCGCGCAGATCGAGATTGAGCACGTTGTTGGCATCGCCGATACCGCGGAGAGCGTCGAGCATGGCCGACTCGGTGCCGATCGGACGCGTGGTCTCGGCTGCGATCGCGCCGCTGAACGTGGTCAGCGTGGTGCTGCCGCTGCGATTGGTGATCGCGTTGGCAACGATGATGTCGCTGATGCTACTGACCTGGACCGACCCGCTGTCGTAGCCGATGAAGGTGATGGGAATGGGTGCGTCGGCCTTGAGCGCGTGAGTGTGGATGCGTTTGGTCCCGACGAACCGTGTGTCCTCGACCCAGTAGCGCCTCTCAAGACACACTATGAATGTCCTTATGCACTCGCTCCATTGGTTCCGCGTCACTCCGGATTCGGAAGTGGTGCGGTTCTGGAACCCGTAGGAGTACCGGGTGGACTGCGTACCGACATTCTGGAACTCGCCATCAGCCAGCGGCGCCGCGGTCAGCGGGGTAGACACGAAGGTGCTGTAGTTTCCGCTGCCGCTGGGAATGAAACCGAGGGCGGAGTCCGAGAACCTGGTGCCTACCGTCCTCAGGCTGTAATCCTGACCGGTCTGCCAGACGTAGCGCAGGTTGGCGAGCGGCGCATAGCTCACGCCGCTGCGGGCGTTGGGCCGCACGAACTCGCTGAGCCAGACGTTGCCCGCGTAGGCGTTGTCCTGGATGTCGTTCCCGACCCGGGTGATCACGCGGGTGACCGGCCGACTCTCGTTGTTCACCAGGTGGCGGACGTTGGTGTCGGTGATGCGGATCTTGCCCTCGATGCCGTTGCTGCCGGTGTCGAGCACGTTGAGCTGCAGCGGCAAGCCGGTGGCGTTGTTGACGTGGATCCGCCCGTAGCCGTCCATCACCTTCAGCTGGCCGCCGCCAGTGTTCATGATCGCGCCGAACAGCTCCATGTAGCCGCCCTGCACCACCACGTTGTCCACCTCGATGCGCTGTGTTGCCGGGTTGTACACCGCCGCGATGTTGCCGCTCAGGTTCGGGATGGCGATGCGGGCGTTGGCCGGCCGGCCGCTGTTCTCCCACTCCTGCCTCTTCACCGAGAGCCACTGACCGAGGGTGCCGTAGACATCGGTGTAGCCGACAACCACTTCCCGCTCCTCGCGCGGTGGGAGTAACGAGTCATAGAGCGGTCTGAAGGCTGCGTAACGATCAGGCTGCCTCTGCACGATCGCCTGCCGAGCGATCAAGAAGCCGGAGCGGTTCGCGTCGATATCGATCGTCCTGTCGGGAAGGCCGCTCTGCACCGTCCCGTTGATGTTCAGTTTCGCCGCGCTGATGAAGACGTTGTTGCCGGCGATGATGCTGCCGGTACCCACTCGTCCGTCATTGGAACTTCCAGCGAACGGGCCCTGTGGAGCGACCCCGCCGATGTTGGGACGTTCGTAGTCGCGGACGATGTCTGACCAGATGAGTTTCGGGTCTCCACCCACGTGCACGAACCCGTTCACGTACGCCTGGACGAAGTTCTTTCCGGCGGAGGCGTTGATGGTACTCGCGGTGATCGTGGGCGCGGCGTTCGCGCCCACGCCCTGAATCAGGATGCTGCCCGTGGCGTTGATGATCTCGACGCGACCGTTGGTGGCGTTGTTGCTGATATCGCCGGTGATCTGGATGTCCGGCTCGCGCTCCTCGCGCCCGGCAGTGAAGGGGTTGAAGCTGTTCTCCACCCGGATCACCGGCGTGGTGCCGCCGGCCGCTGCCGACACGATGCTGCCGCCGAACCCCGTCGGCGCTGCGGCGAGTTCGGCGTCGTTGAACCTTACCCTGCCGCCCCGATCCTCGATGGTGAGCGTCGCGGTACGCAGGGAATTGGCGCCGCGGTTGATGATCGAGATCTCGGTGTCGTTGGGCGCACGCACCGAACCGCTGCCGGCGAGGAAATCGCCCCGGATATTCACGTCGCCGCCGCGCGCCCTGACGTCGCCGACGTTGATGAATCGCGACGTGATGTTGACGATCGGTACCAGTATCTGATTCCCTTCGGGCGTCGTCGCGCGCGCTGCGAAGCCCTGATCCAGGAGTTCGTTGTGGATGCGAGCGATCTCGGTATCGTAGGCCGCGACCGCGTCCGGATCGCCCGCGTACTGCCCGCGCAGGTCGGTCAGGCGGCGGATGTCTGCCAGCATGTTGGTGACGATGTTCTCGTTCGAGAACGAGACCTGCACTCCCTCGCTCTGCGTGCTGATCGAGTCATCCTGCCCCACCGCGCCGGTGCCGATGACCAGCCGCTGCTTGTTCTGGATGCCAGCCGCCACCGTGCCGTTGACGGTCACCCCCGTGCGGTCGCCCGAGGAGCTGGCATTCGAGGTGCCAAAGCGCACGTCGAGCGAAACGTCGCCGCCACCGAACAGTCTGCTGATCGCGCTGCCGATCTCGGCGATTATCTGACGGTAGAGGTCCTTGCCGGTGCCCGTGCCGCTGGCGGTGGCCGAGCCTCGGTTTGCGGTGAGGTAGACGTCGCCTACCGAGTCGACTGCACCGTCGACCTGCACGGTGTTGCTCTGCGCGATGCGGGCGTCGGCTGCACTGGCCACCGCCGGGATCGGAAACGCCGTCTTGTTGAACAGGTCGGTGCGTGCCGTGGCCCGCAGATCGTTGGGCAGGCTGCTCGCGTCTTCACCCGCTGCGAGGTTGATGTCGCCATCGGCGCGGATGCGCGAACCGGCACCGGTCTGCACGCGGGTGACGCTGCCGATGAACGCGTTGGACTTGCCCTCGGCCGCGCCGGCTACCCCGTAGGTCCTGGCGCTCGCGTTAGACTCCACGTCGGCGCGGGTGCGCGCTGCGAGTTCCGGCACGCCCACGGTGATCAGCTGCGCATTCGGCGCGAGCGACACGGTGGCGCTGTTGTTGTTGACCAGTTCCGACTCGGCGCGCGCCACGGCGATCAGTCCGCCGACGTCCAGCTTGGACTTGTCGCGCAGCTCGACATCGTTGATCGCCTCGACCTTCGTCACACCCGGAGCGCTGCGACTGCCGGTCACGTTGACCCTGGTCGTGGTGCCCTCGCCGATCAGCGCCTGCGTGACGTTGTCGACGGTCGAGTACGACACTGCGGCCGCGCCGCTGAACAACCCGCCGGCGCCGGCGCGCGCGTTGAATTCGCCACCGTCGAGCCACGGCTTGCGCGTGATGTTGCGGGCGAGCACGGTGAAGGCCTGCGTGCCGAGATTCGCGCCGTCGGCGACCCGTGCGGTGACCGCCGCGTCCGTGTCGTGCCGGGTCACCGCACCGCTCGCGCCCAGAATTGCGGCCTGAAGCGAGTCGACCTGACCATTGAAGGTTGCGGTGTGCTCGGCCTTCAGCACGATGGCGCCGCTGCGCAGCGCCGCTCCCGCGGTACCGCCGCCCAGTGTCGCCGAGGTCGAGGACAGATTGCGCGTGTTCGCCGTGGCCCCCGCACCGGCGACCACGCCGCCGCTGCCGGAGAACGTCTCGGCATACGTGTTGTCGGCACCGGCTGCGGTCACCGCCAGCGTACCGTCGGCAAAGCCGGTCACGCCATTGGAGACGATGGCGGTGGTGGTGCTTTCCGAGCGGGCGCTGGACAGCGTGGCGCCGGCGGCAGCCAGACCGGACACCGTGATGCCGCTGGCGGTCGCCGTTTCCCGCGTTGCATTCGACGCTGCAACGGTGACGTTGCCGCTCACCGCGAAGTCGGTGCCCGAGCCGACGGTGGCAGAGACGATCGCCCTGCTCTCGGCCGTGCTTTCGGTCGCATTGACACCGATCAGACCGCCCACGCCTGCCGCTACCGCGCGCGATTCGGCACTCGCCAGTGCGCCGTTCTGGCGCACGATCGCACCGACGCCGACCTGCGAGGCGTCCATGTCCACGTTGCTGCCGAGCGACGCCGACACAACCGGGCTGGCTGTCGCCCGGGCGATCGCCACCCCGACGTTGGCGAACAGCGCGCCGCCGTAGCCCTCGGCGGTGGCGGTGACACGCGGCTCGGCGATCGCCTGCACCGACACCGGGCCACCGCGCACTGCGGCATTGCCGCCGATGAACGAGACGACCGCACCGCTCTCGCTTGCCTGCGCGTCCGAGCCGGCGCCGGAGTAGACCCCGCCCGCACCGGCCTGGGTATAGGCATTGATCGCGCCACTGCGCTGCGCGGATATCAGGAGCTGACCGTCCGCCGGATCGATGGTGGTCGTGGCCCCGCTGGCCGCGGTGTCGCTCACCGTAGCCGCGACCGTGCCCGACCGGCTCCCTCGGGCCACGACCGCGCCGGCAGCCACCAAACCGACGGTGTAGCCGCGTGCCTGGACGTCGATGTCCAGGGCGTCCTCGGCGATCACCCGCAACTCGCCGCTGCCCGACGATACGCTCGCGGTCGCACCGCGCCCGATCGCTGCCGTGACGTTGTTGGTCACGCTGCTGGTGGCGACGGCGGCGCCTGCGGCCGCAAGCACCCCGCCGCTGCCTTGCCAGGCACGCGCCTGCGACGCTGTGCGGCCGGCGTCCTTGCGCCCGGTCACGGCCGAGACCTCGAGCCGACCGGCGCCGACGGTCGCCGCGCGCGCCGTGACCTGACCGTCGATACGCGCATCGACGTTGTGCGCGACGTTGACCACCGCCACCGAGGCGCCGAGGCCGACCCCGCCGGCTGCCACCGACCCCGCCTGCAGATCGATCCGGTCGCGCTCGGCGGCGCTGATCAGGAGATTGCCGCCTGCATCGACCGTGTGGCTGGCGCCGCCGACGATCCGCGCGGAAGTCCTGTTGTCGAGGGCTCCGGACGACAGCGCGGCGGTGGTGTTCACCACACCGGCCGCATTCAGGCTCGTCACGTCGCTGCTGCCGAGATCGGTACCGGCGGTGGTGCGCACGTTGCCGCTACCCAACCGGCTGCCGCCGGCGAAGGACTGCAGCGCGCCCTGCGTACCGCTGCTGCCCGATCCGAGTTCCGCGTCGGCATCGGCGGTGAGCGCCGCGCCGACCGTGACCACCCCCACCGAGCCGCTGATACCCAGCGACGCCCCGGCGCCCACGGCAACCGAGAAGCTCGCGATGTCGCGCGAGGCTGCAGTGCTGATCGAGATGTCGCCGCGCGAGTACGCGCTGGAGTTCTCCAGGTAGGCTGCGACGCTGTTGTCGACCCGGGTGACCGCCACGCCGGCACCCGCGCCCGCACCGGCAACGCCGATACCGCCCGCCCCCGCCGTGTTCTCGGCATCGAGCGTGTCCCTGGCGGTGATCGAGAGGGTGTCGACACGACTGGTACTGCTGCCGATGGACGAACCGGTCACGTAGCTTCGGGTGGTGTTGTCCACCAGCGCAACGACCACTGCGCCGGCCACTCCTGCCGCGCCGCCGGCCGCCCCGCCGATGCCCCAGTTGCGCAGTTCGGTGGTGTCGTCGGCGAGTACGCTCACCGCGCCGCTCATGTTGACCGTGCTGGCGTCGATGTATGCCGAGGTCACGCCCTTGACATCCGCGACCGCGAATGTGCCGGCCACCCCCACCCCCCCCACGCCCGCCGCGCCGCCCGCCACGAACACGCGGCTGTCGTGGTCGCTGACGACATCGAGCAGAGCGCCGGTCAGCGTCGATCCGCTCACGTAGGCGACGGTCTCGCTGGTGAACCGGGCGACCGACCCGGTACCCACGACACCCGCAGCGCCACCCGCCGCTCCGATCACCAGCGATGACACGCCCTGCGTCGAGTAGGCGCCGACCGCAGTCCGGAGCCGCGCATCCAGCGTGCTGCCGCTGACGTAGGCCCGCGTGTCGCGATCGAAGATGCTGGTGTCGACCGCAACACCCACGCCGGCAATTCCGCCGCTCAGGCTGCCGATGAAGGTCGTGCTGTACGCGTGATCGCTCGCAGCGACCGCGACCATCTGGGCGTCACCCGCCGTGCTGTTGTTGCCACCGTTGATGCGCGCCTCGCTGATGTAGGCGCTGGTCGAGCCGCCGATGAGGTTCACCGAAGTCGTGCCGGCAATTCCGGCAAAGGTTCCCCCGGCGATGTTGCCTGCCTGCGTGGCCACCCAGTGGGTCGCACTCGCGTTGACCGCCACGCCGCGCGCGGGCAGCGTCTCGCGTCGGCTCGACAGCGCGTAGTTGCTCAGCTCGAAGGTCGCCAGGCTGAGCGCAGAGCGGAGATCAACCGCCTCGGTGAGCCGCCCGCTGGCGATCGTCATCGAGCTGCCGGGGTCCTTGGCCCGCGCCGCCACTTTCGTGCTCGCGCCGCTGATATAGGCCTCGGTCGAGCCGTCAAGGCGGTTCACCGTCACCGAAGCGCCCACACCCACTCCTGCCAGACCGATGCCGCCCGCGCCCGCGAGCACCTTCACCGCGTCGTCGGACTGGGCGATCACGCCGACGTTGTTCTCCGCCTCGACGTCAGCGCCGCCGTCGATGAAGGCGGAGGTATTGCCGCCCGTCTTGTTGACTGCCACCGAGCCGCCCACACCGACGCTGACACCCCCGCCCACGCCGACGGCGATCGTGTCCACCGAGTTCGCGGAGCTGGCTGTGACCTGCAGGTCCTTCACCGCGTAGCGTGTCCCCGACGGACTGCCGGAGACGTAGGCCTGCGTGCTGTTGTCGATCGTGTTGACCGCCACCGCCGCGCCGACGGCGCCGCCGGCGCCAGCCCGCACCGCGGCGCCGCCGGCGAGCGACCAGATGCTCGAGGTATCCTCGGCCGTCACCTTCACTGCGTTGGTGATGTCGTCGGCACTCGCGTTGCGGATAAACGCCTCGGTGGTGTTGCCGATGGTCGAGGAGGCCGCCGAACCGCTCAGCGACACACCCGCACCGGTGGCCGCCGCCACCGACGCCGCATGGGTCCTGATGCTCGCATCGCTCTTCGCGCGCACGTCGGTCGTCGCCCGCGCATCGATCACCACGCCGTCGACCTTCGCGCGCACCGTGTTCTCGATCGAACTCACGCCAACCGCAGCCCCGATCGCGGCGTTGCCGCTGGAGAGGGAGACATTGCCGGCCAGAGAGAAGCTGCGTGACCTGTCCGCCGCCTCCACGCTGAACGACGAGGCGGTGATCACGCGGCTGCCCACCGATGGCGCGACCACCTCCGCAATCACCGAGTTCTCGATCTCGTTCAGCGTCAGCGAACCGGCGCCCGCAAAACGGCTGGTCGAGACACCCAGGCCCACTGCCAGTCCCATGATCGACGCGTTCGACTGCGCGAGCACGCTGACGGTCCCCGACGTACCGGCCGATACGCTCGACCCCTCCACGCGGGCGCCGAAGTCGTTGCTGATCCGGTTGTAGGCGAACGACATTCCCGCGTTGCCGCCGCTGCTGACCTGCAGCACGCCGGCCACCGAGGTGATCGCGCTGCCGGCCCCCGCCGACTGGCCGAGGGTCGTGGCGTCGTAGTCGAGGCTGACGGCGTTGGCGCTGCCGCCGTCCTTGGCATCGATCAGCGCATTGAGCGACGCGTTGCCGGTGGTGTCCGCCGCGAGGACCTCGACCCGGCTGCTGGTCGTGACCGATGCGCCGTTGCGGATCTCGGACTTCACCGTGTTGTCGATCTGGCTCACCACGAAAGCGCCGCCCAGCGACACGCCGTTGTCCGCCCAGCTGCCGCCGCCCATGCCGGCGCCGGCGCCGATCTTGCTCGCGGTGAGGGCCTGCACACGCATCGTGTCGTACTGCCCGATCGTGGCAGCGTCCACCACCGCTTCGGTAGTACTGGCGATATTGCTGAAGGTCACCGCGGCGCCGAGCCCGGCCTTGCCGCCGGCAATCAGCGAGCCACCGCCGGTACCGAGGTAGATCCGGTCGTAGGCCACGACGCTCGCGTCGCGCCCGCTGCCGGTAGCCCGACCGGTCAGGGTGGTCGATTCGAGGCGCGCGGACGTGGTGTTCTCAGCCTCGCTCACCGACACCGAACCGGCGAAGCTGCCGGCACGGCTCTGCTCCTGAGTGGAGTTGATCGTCGCGGCGATCGCTATGGACAGCTGCTCGCCGCCGGCGAGGGCGTTGACCGTCACGTCCTCGGCGTTGGTCACCGTGGCGCTCTTGAGATAGGCCTCGGTGGTGTTGCCGATCCGGTTGACGGTGATACTGCCCGCCACACCGGCGCTGAAGGACGAACTCGGGTTGTTGGCCCGCACCAGCCCCGCCGAGCCGGCCGCCGCAGTGATGTCGGTGTCGTTCACCGCTCGCAGCGCCACGCTGGTCGCACCGGTGGTGTTCATGGCCACCGTGCCGCCCTCGACGTAGGCGCGCGTACCGAGGTCGACGCGGTTGACGGCCGCGCTGCCCGCGATCGCGATACCGAAGGGCGAGGACGGCGACGGGCCGGCAGGCGGGCTGTCCGAGCCGAGCTTGCCAGTTGTCGAGGTTACCTTCGCGAGAATGCTGGACAACCCGTCCTTTGCCATGTCGAGCAGGCTCGGGGGTTCTGCCGGGTCAGGGTTGGCATCGGAAGTGGCAGCCGCTCCGGCTACCGCGATCGATTCGATGCGTCCGTCGGTGCGCGCGTCGATCTCCAGCCTCGCGGCCGAGACGCGCCCGTTGACAAGCGCGCGCGCGGAGCCACCCGCATTGAGGGCATCGTTGTCCCGGATCGCCGCCAGCGTGTCGGTGGTCACCTTGGTGAAGGCGATGCCTGCACCTACACCCGCGCTGTCCGCTTTGTTGATCGCACCGGCGAGCGACCAGACGATGGGGCTGCTGCTGGCCGTGATGTCGACCCGCGCGCCGGTGACCCGCGCCTCATCGTCGATCGAGGCTTCGGTTCGGTCGTTGACCGTGGCCTGCGAGAAGATGACGCTGCCGCCATAGCTCGCGCCGCGCCCGGCGGAGGGCGCGACCGAGGTTATCCGGGTGCGCGAATCAGCCTGGACCGTGATGTCCACCGCAGGGGCGCCGGTGGCTGGCTCGACGACGGCGCCCTCGGCGATCCACGCGCGCGTCGTCGTGCTGGAACTGATCTGGTTGTACGCACCGCCGACTGCACTGGCGCCCGGCTCGCCGCCTGCGCCGTTCAACAGCAACGACATGTTTCCGGCGACGTAGACGCCCTGCGAGTCCGACTGCGCCCGCACGTGCAGCGGCGAGGCGAACGACTGGGTACGGGCATCGGGAATGGTGGTGCCGCTGGTGCCGACGAACGCCGAGCTGTCCCCGAGGAGGGTGGCCGACCACGGGCCGCTGCCTCCGGCCCTGAAGGTGAGTTCGGCACCGCGCCCGATGCGCGCCGTGCTGCTGTTCGTATACTCGAGCCAGGTGACCGAACCCGCCAGACAGGTGCCGGTGCACCCGCCGGCGGCGGCATTCGACCAGCCCGAGAGCAGACCGTCGCCGATGCCGAGGTTCGAGTTGAGCTTGCTGAAGACGGTGCCGATGCCCTCCCACTTCGCCCACGTCACTTCGTAGGGAATGGTGAAGTCGGAGACCACGCCTATGCGCTGGGCCGTCACCCGCGCGTTGTCATCGACGTAGGCGTCGGCGGCGTGGCGGAACAGACCCACCGTCACCGCCCCGCCCAGGCCGAGCGAGATGCCGGGGTTGCTGGGATCGTCCTTCTTGCCGTCGACCGACGCGGTCGCGTGGGTGCGGATGCGCTGGTCGTTCACCTTGGCGGCGACGACCACGTCCTGCGTCGCGATCACCTCCGCACCATTGCCGATGAAGGCATTGGCGGCGTGGGTGTTGTCGGCGTAGGTCAGGGCGGCGCCGAGCTTCGGCGTGCCGCCGCCGGCCGCAGCATCGATCTGCTGCGGGCCGGCCGCGGCCTTGCCGAGAAGCTTGTTGAGGCCGGCTTCGGCCGCTTCGAGCAGCGGCACGACGAGCAGGCTGGCCAGCGCCGACGAGCCCGCCGCAGTGCTCGCGCTCGACTTGTTCTTCACCGTGTCGTCGAGCGCCTCGATCCGCACGCTGGCGAGATCGGTCGCCCTCAGGTGGGCGCTGCTCGATGCAGTCGCGCTGGTGGCGAGTTCAGTGTAATTGACGGCTATCCCGACCTTGCCCTGATTGAGCGCCATCGAGGTCGCGCTCGCGCCGAACCGGTTCTGGTTGTGCGCGATGACCGAGACGCTCTGGTTCACGTCGATGGTCGCACCAGCCGCGATGGTGGCCGAGGACTGCACGCTCGCCTTGTTGACGACACCCGCGGCGTTGAGCGTCGTGTCCTTCGAGATACCGATGACCGTGAGATCCGTGGTCGCGGTATTCATCGCCTTCAGGTTGAGGCTCCCGGCCGTGATGCTGGCGCCTGCCGCCACGTCCACCTTCGCCGTGGCGCCGACCTCGCCGTAGACGAACCCCACATTGAACAGGCGGCCGCTGGGGGCCCATTGGGTCAGGATATCCAGCCCGACCTTCATGTGCTCGGCCTTCGCGGTCGTGTCGGCGGTGAGCACCACGCTGCCGCGTGTGCCGCCGCTGCCCTGGGCCACCAGGGTCGAGCCGCTGCCGACCTGCACCTCGGCGCTGCCCTTGGCGATCGCGACACCGACGTTGAAGCCGGTGAGCCCGAAGAAGAAGGTACCGAGTATCGGGTCGGTGACTGCCCGTAATGCAATGTCGTCCGGCGAGCCGCCCCAGTCGTAGCCGGCCAGCGAAGTGGCGATCGCACTGATGTTGCGCCCCTTCAGCGTCGCGCCGGCGATGTCGATCCTGGTGCCGGCCGCCACCGTGCGGAACCCGGCCGTCCGGTCCGTTCGTGTCGCGACGAGATCGATGTCCCCCGCGCTGAAGGTACCGGTCGCGTGGGCGAGGAGCTTGCTGCCCGCGCCGAGCGTGATGTTCGGCGCGGTCAGCGTGATCGAGCCCGAGTTGCCGACCGACGTTGCGGTATCGAACCTCGCGGCATCCGAAGCTGCCGCCGCCTGATCGGCAGCCGCGATGCGCCGAGTCGAGATGATCACGCTGGGCGCAACGGTGATCGAGTCGTCCGCAACGACGCTGTAGGCAGCACCGTCGTTGGGCGTGACGTTCGCCGAGATGGTCACCGTCGCCGGATCGATCAGCACGGAACCGGCCGCGCCGACGATGGCGCCGGCGCGGAACTGGCCGCCGTCCAGCGCAACGGTATTGCGCGCGCTCAGCTCGATCGCGCCGCCGTTGCCGCTCGCACCCGCGCTGGCGTCGATGACGGCACCGGCGGCGAACGTGGATCGATTGTCACCGAATACGTACACGGTCCCGCCGGACGAGTTCTCCCCGTTGCCGCGTACGCTCACCAGAGCACCGGGCTGCAGGTCGACGTTGCCGCCCGCCTGTACAAGCACGTCGCCAGCGGCCACCCCGGGCGCGCCCGGAGCGGCGACCGTACCTGCGATGGTCACGTCGCCGTCGGCAACGATGCGGATGCGCCCGCCCTGCGCAATCACGTTACCCGCGGATTGCAGACCGTTGACGTTGACCACCTGGTCAAGTGTCGGTGCAGCGCCCAGAAACCTCGCTCCCGCAAACAGCGTGCCGCCGACGCGAATCGTCCCGGCCGAGAGATTGATGCCGTCGATCGCGTTGATCGTGCCCCGGATGTCGATCGCTCCGGTGCCGCTGCGAGGTGCGGTCCCGCTCAGCAGCCGACTGACCGCGCTCTCGTCGGGCGTACCCGGCGCGACGAAGAACGCGTCGACGAACTGCTGCGTCGGTGTGGTCACCGTGAGACTGCCCACGTTGACCACGCCCCCATTGCCCACCAGGAAGCCGTGCGGATTCGCGAACCAGACGTTGCCGCCGATGCGGCCGTCCTTCATCGCGTTGAGAATGCCGTCGATCGACGTGCGCTGATCGCGCACGATGTTGACCAGGTTGGTGGCCCCGGTCGGCACGTGCAGATTGGCCGTGGTGGCCGCGGGCACGCTGAAACTCTGGAACGAGTTGAAGGCGTTGCCGCGCGTCACGGTCGTCGTGCGTACGTCGCTGACCGCTCCGGTGGTGGATACCGTCGTGGCTGTACGCCCGTCCGGGCGGATCGCCTGCGCCTGCGTCTGCGCACAGGGCGCCACCGCGAAGATGACGACGCCGAGAAAGTAGCCAAGGCTGCCGTCCCACCGCCGACGCGCACCCACGCGCAGTCGGGTCCCGAGTGCAACTGTTGTTGCTTGTGACATCACCCCCCCGGGTGCGATCCATCATTTCGCAAAATTCTAGCGTATTGATGTCTGCGCGCGCGAGGCAATTGTGACTCCCGGACCGTGCTGTCAAGCGTGGCGCACGCGCCGGAAACTCGACCCTCGGCCGATTCGCGACACCTGCCTGACAATGACGGCGGCCATTCGGTGCAACGGCGACCACAGGATCGAGTCGGGCGCGTCGAACCGGGCACTCGACGATGCGCCCGCTCCCGACGTATGGCGGCTGCCAGCGCGGCCAGTGGCGGTACACCACGGGAGCGGACGGGCTGCAGTGCGACAGCGCCCGCCGCGCCGGCTCACTTCGCCGCGAAGCAGTAGAACAGTCCCGCGCCACCGGTCTTCACCAGCTCCGGCTGACTGCAGCCGGCCGACGGGTGCGACGCGTTCCACGACCGCGAAGCCTCGTCGTCGCGCAGGCCCATGCGATCGTGGTGGCCGACCATCGCGGGCCCCTCGCCGCTGCTCGTCCAGTTGCGGCAGGTGCGGTCCTCGCCTTCGGGAAAGGCGGTACCGTCGCTGCGCGATCCGGTGAGGATGTCGTGCCGGTTCGGGCCGGGCGGCACGTCGAGCCGGCCGAACACGCGTTCACCACGCTCGCTGAGCGCAGTCTCGCGATTGACGTTGTTGCCGATGTGCAGTTCCTCGAGGTTGCGCGCGACCACCACGCCGTTCGCGTTGTGCCACGGGCCACTGCCGATGCGGTCGCGGGCGTTCATCGCGCCGGCACCCTGGGTGCTCAGGTACGCCCGCCACGTGCGCCCGCCTGCTCCGGCTGCCGCAGCGAGGCTCTGGCAATGCTGATCCGCGCCCTCGATGCCGCCGAGGTCGCCGCCCCTGCCCGAGCCGACGCTGGTGACGAAGAAACTCATCGGCGCGCCCTGCGACTGCGCACCGGCCACGATCGCCACCCCCAGCACGCAGGCGCCCAGCAGCACGCCCGTCCCTCGGCCGTATGTCTTCATCTGCGCTCTCCCTGATCGTTGGCATGTCGATCGGACGCGCGGCACGCGCTGGCCAGCGGCGCCCTCCCATCGCGGCGCCCGTGCAGTCCGACGCGCACAGCGTAGTCCCTTCCCGCGGCGCCGGAAAGACGCAGCTGCCGCGCGCGCGGGGTCGGGTCGCGCGGGCAGGTACACGCCCTGATCTATTCGGGAGTGATACCGGCCGACTTCACCACGCGTGCCCACTTCGCGATTTCCGCCGCGACGAATGCCGCCAGTTCCGCCGGTGAACTCGGCGTGGGGTCGGCGCCCTGCACACCGAGCCAGGTCGCCATCGCCGGCGAGGCGATCACATCGACCATGTCGCGGTTGAGCCGGGTGACGATCGCCGGCGGCGTCTTCGCCGGCGCGAACATCGCGAACCACGTCGTCGACTCGAACGCGGGCAGGCCGGCCTGCGCCGCCGTCGGAATATCCGGTGCGGAGGCCGTTCGCCGCTCGGAGGTGATCGCATACGCCCGGATCTTCCCTGCCTTGACCTGCGGCAACGCCACCGGAACGGGAATGACCGCGAGCTGCACCTCGCCGCTGATCACTGCGGTGAGCGCTGCACCCACGCCGCGAAACGGCACGTGCAGGATGTCGATGCCAGTGGAGCTCTTGAACATCTCGAGCGTGAGGTGGCCGGACGTGCCCACACCGCCGGAGCCGTAGCTCATGCGGCTCGCCGGATTCTTCGCGTGTGCGATCAGTTCCTTCAGATTCGTCGCCGGCACCGACGGGTTCGAGATCACCAGCTGCGACACCTGCGCGTAGCGGGTGATCGGCGCGAAGCTGCGGATCGGGTCGTAGGACAGGCTCTTGAGCAGACTCGGGGCGGCACCGAACGAGCCCAGCTGCCCCAGGTGGACCGTGTAGCCGTCGGGCGAGGCGCGCGCCGCGACTTCGGCCGCCAGTACGCCCGCACCACCGGCCCGGTTCTCGACGATCACCGGCTGTGCCCAGCGCTCGGCCAGCTGCGTGGCGAGCTGGCGCGCCAGCAGATCGCCGGTGGTCGCCGGCGAGGCGGTGATGATGCGTACCGGCTTCACCGGGAACGAGTCGGCCGCGCAGGCTGTTCCGGCGAAACTGGCTGAGAGCAGCAACGGAAGGATCAGGAGACGCATGCAGGCTCCGCGCGCTCGTGGGATGGCGCAACTGGCAGGACGGCCCGGCGAAGTGCGGTTCGCGCCGGTGGTAGCATCGGCGCGTCAGAAGACGATCAGCGCCCGACAGCCCCCCGTGTGGATGGTACCGTATCCGCAGCGGCGATCACGGCTGCGGCGCTGCTCTGGCACGAAGAGGTCGACATGACGCGTGAGACAGCCATCGCCCGCATCACCCGCCACTTCGACGAAGGGCGGTTTCTCGAGGATCTCGCGCGGCGCGTGGCCATCCGCAGCGAGAGCCAGGTGCCGCACAGCCAGGCGTTCCTGCGCGACTATCTCGAGCAGGAGATGATTCCGGCGTTCGCGCAGATGGGCTTCTTCACCGAGGTGCTGCCCAACCCGGTCGAGGGCTTCGGTCCGATCCTGCTCGCCGAGCGCATCGAGGACCCGAGCCTGCCGACGGTGCTGATGTACGGGCACGGCGATGTGATCCGCGGCCTGGAGGAACAGTGGCGCGAGGGCATCGGCCCGTGGCAGCTCACCCGCGAGGGCGACCGGGTGTACGGCCGCGGTACCGCCGACAACAAGGGACAGCACTCGGTCAACATGGCCGCGCTCGCGGCGGTGCTCGCCGAGCGCGGGCGGCTCGGCTTCAATGTGAAGTTCGCGCTGGAAACCGGCGAGGAGATGAGCTCGCCGGGCCTGCGCGAATTCTGCGAGCGGTATCGCGCGCGGCTGGCCGCCGACGTGCTGGTCGCCTCCGACGGTCCGCGCCTGAGCGCGCAGCGCCCGACGCTGTATCTCGGCTCGCGCGGCTGCATGAACCTCGACTTCACGGTGAACCTGCGCGAGGGCGCCCATCACAGCGGCAACTGGGGCGGCCTGCTCGCCAATCCCGGCATCATTCTCGCCAACGCGCTGGCGAGCATCGTGAGCGATGACGGCAGGGTGCGGGTGCGCGAGCTGCTGCCCGATGCGATCCCCGACAGCGTGCGCCGCGCGCTGCGCGACTGCCAGCCCTCGCCCGAGCCTGACGACCCGCAGATCGACCCGTGGTGGGGCGAGCCCGGACTGAGCGCCGCGGAGAAGGTCTATGCGTGGAACACGTTCGAAGTGCTCGCCTTCCGCACCGGCAACCCGGACAACCCGGTGAACGCGATACCGGGCAAGGCGGTCGCCACCTGCCAGATCCGGTTCGTCGCCGGCTGCGATGCAGCGCGCTTCGTTCCGATCCTGCGCCGCCACCTCGATGCCCACGGCTTCGAGCGGGTGCAGGTCGCGCCGGCGCGCAAGTCGTTCATGCAGGCCACCCGTCTCGACCCGGACAACGCGTGGGTGCGCTGGGCGGCGGAGTCGATCCGGCGCACCACTGGCGCCGCGCCCGCCGTATTGCCGAACATCGGCGGCTCCCTGCCCAACGACTGCTTCGCCGAGCTGCTCGGACTGCCGACGCTGTGGGTGCCGCACTCCTATCCCGGCTGCTCGCAGCACGCGCCGAACGAACACGCCCTTGCCTCCATCCTGCGGGAAGGTTTGCAGATCATGACCGGTCTGTTCTGGGATCTCGCCGAGGGCGAGCGTCCGCTGGCCACGCACTGAGCGCACCGGTGCTGACCGCGCGCCGCCGCGCCGGGCAGACCCTGTGCACCCGTCTCGCCGCAGGGTCCCGCCCGGCGGCCACGAACCGCCACACCCCTTCACCACGCCAGCAGCGGCCCGCTGTACCAGATGATCGGGGTTCTCCCCGGAAGGAGTCGCGATGACACACACGCTTCGGCACCTCGCGCTGGGCCTGATCGGCTGCCTGTTCCTGCCTGCGGCTGCACTTGCGGCCCCGTGCATGGTGATCACGCTCACCGGCACGCAGGGCGGCCCCTCCGCCTTCCAGGGACTCGCCGGCTCGGGCACGCTCGTGCGCTACGGCGACGAGGCCAACGACTGCCGCGGAGTACTGCTGCAGTTCGACGCGGGCCGTGGCACCTCGATGCGCCTGTCGCAGGTGGGCGTCACGCCGGGCCAGCTCGACGCGGTGTTCATCACCCACGTGCACTCCGATCACGTCGACGGGCTGGCCGACCTGCTGCAGCTGCGCTGGATGCAGGAGTTCAAGCGGCCCCGCGTCGACGTGGTGTGCGCCGCCGACAGCCCCGCGACCGCCGGCTTCGTGATGAGCTGCGCGAAGCTCGTCGCGCACACCGCCGATGCCTACATCCAGTCGGGGGAGATCGCCCAGCGCCGCGCCGAGGACATGGCGCGGCCGGCGGGCGGCCCGGCAGATCTGGTCAACGTGAGCACCTTCGCCGCGATCGACGAGCCGCGCCTCGTCTGGTCGCGCGGCGACGTGCGGGTGAGCGCCGTGCGCTCGGCACACGTGGCCGGGCACGCCTCCTATCGCGTGGATACGCCGGCCGGCAGCGTGGTCATCGGCGGCGATGCCGGCAACGACACGCCAGCGCCACCGCGTGCCTCGTCGACCTCGGCGCAGGTGGAGACGCTCGCGCGCGGCGCGCAGGTGATCGTGCACTCCGTCATCCACCCGGTGATGGGCCCCGACGGCGGCACCGGCTTTCCGGCGCCCATCTTCCACCGCCAGAGCACGGCAGGCGATCTCGGCGCGATGGCGCAGCGCTCGGGCGCGCAGCACCTGATGCTCACGCACCTGATCCCGCCGCTGGGCGCCGACCGGCAGGGACCGTACCGGCTGCCGAAGGGGCCGATCAGCGCGGCGGACTACGAAGCGGCGGTGCGCGCGAGCGGCTTTGCCGGGGGACTCACCGTGGGGGGTGATCTGTCGAGCGTGCGGCTGCCGGCGCGCAAGTGAGGGCGCACCGATCGCCTCCGGAACAGCCTGTGCGTGCGGCGGCCGCGCAGCGTCCCCCTGCGTCGCGGTCCGTACGCGCCAGGCTTCCGGCGGCGTCGGTGTGCGACCGTATTGGCCGCTTGTAGAATTCAGGTTTCCAGAGGAGTGACTCAAATGCCAGTGACCGGAGCCGAGCTCGCGGTGCAGATCCTGTCCCGCCACGGCGTCGACGCCTTCTTCTACATCATGGGGGCACCGATGATGGGCGTGGAGAAAGGCGCGATCGACGCGGGGATGCGTGGAATCGACGTACGCCACGAACAGGCTGCGGCGATGATGGCGCACGCCTACTCGCGGGTCACCCGCCGCATCGGCGTCTGCATGGGGTGCTCCGGGCCAGGCACGGTCAACATCGCCAGCGGACTGGCGACCGCGTTCGTCGACTGCGCACCGGTGCTGGCGCTGGGCGGGTCGAGCCCGTGGTCCGAGTGGGGCACCGGCAGCTTCCAGGAGATCGATCAGGTCGCGATCATGCGCCCGGTCACCAAGTGGGCCGAGCGCTGCTACGAGACGCGCCGCGTGCCGGAGATCATCGACAAGGCGATCCGCATCGCGTGGTCCGGCAAGCCGGGTCCTGTCTACGTGGATCTGCCGACCGATGTCCTGCTCGGCTCGGTGGACGAGAAGGATGTCGTGTGGCCGCAGGAGTGCGCGACGCAGCGGGCGCGCCCGCCGGCCGACGAGACGAGGGTTGCCGCCGCCATCGAGGCCCTGCGCGCAGCGAAACGGCCGGTGCTCCTCTCCGGCAGCGGCGTCATCTGGTCGGAGGCCGCCGCCGAACTGCAGGCCTGGGTCGAGCAGACCGGCATGCCGTTCTACACCACACCGCAGGGCCGCGGCGTGGTCCCCGAGGATCACGCGCTCGCCTTCCCGAACGCGCGCTCGACCGCGCTGAAGGAGGCCGATCTGGTGATGGTCGTCGGGACCCGCGTCAACTACGTGTTCGGGCACCTGAAGCCGCCGCGCTGCAACCCGGACGCGAAGATCGTCCGCATCGACATCGACGCTGCGGAGATCGACGGCATGCAGCGCGTGGACGTCGGGCTCACCGGTGATGCGCGCACGGTGCTGCGCCAGCTGGCGCAGGCGGCGCGCGGCGTGCTCGGCCACGAGGCCTGGTCGTCGTGGCGCGATCGACTGGCGACGATCAACGCCGAGAAGTCCGAGGCGCAGGAGAAGGCGCTCGCGACCGACGCGATGCCGATCCACCCGCTGCGACTGTGCAAGGAGGTGCGCGACTTCATCCGGCGCGACGCGATCCTCTGCGTCGACGGACAGGAGATCCTGAACTACGGAAGACAGTCGATTCCCACCCACGTCGCGGGACACCGCCTGAACTCCGGGCCGTTCGGCACGATGGGCGTGGGCCTGCCGTTCGGCATCGGCGCGAAGGTAGCGATGCCCGACAAGCAGGTGGTCGTGCTGCACGGTGACGGCTCGTTCGGCCTCAACGGCATGGAACTCGACACCGCGATCCGCCACCGCATTCCAGTGCTCGTCGTGATCAGCCTGAACGGGGGCTGGACTGCGGATCCGAAAGGCGAGAAACCGGGCCGCAATCTGGGCTACACCCGCTTCGACCGGATGGCCGAGGTACTGGGTGGATACGGCGAGTACGTCGAGCGTCCGGAGGACATCCGGCCGGCGCTGGAACGGGCGCAGAAGGCGGTCGACGAGGGACGCACGGCCGTCGTGAACGTGGTGACCGATCAC
>CANGUQ010000008.1 GCA_947456915.1 Betaproteobacteria bacterium | reverse complement strand
GGGACCGACCACCTTCTTGTCCTTGGCGTGGCAGGCGAGGCAGCCACTCTTCTGCATCAGCGCCTGGGCCGCGGCAGGATCGGCCTTCGCCTGGGCGAAGGCGGCGGGAACTGCACCGGCGCCAAGAATGGCGGCCAGAGCGAGCGTGCGAAGCATGGATTTCATCAGCGTCTCCCTGTGGCAAGGCCGCGCAGTATAGCCGAGCCTGTCCGATTGGCAACATCCGGGCGGCTCGTCATCGCCCCCCGGACACCGATAACGCCGCGTCACGCATGCAGGTTGACGGGCAGGGAGCTGCGGCCGCGAGGGCGATGCGCCGTCGTGCAGGTACCAGGCGTCTGCGCCAGTCGCTGTCGCCGCATCCGGATCGCGTCAGCCTGCGCGGGCGGGGCTGCGAACGGGGTCGTCCGGCCGGTCACGTCCTCCGTCCGGACCACCGCGCCCCGGACGCGATCCCGGCTCAGGCCTCGCTCAGCAGCGTCTCGTAGATGAACAGCTGCAGCGCCTGTCGCTGCTCGTGCGGCACGTCGACGAACTCGATGCCGCAGCTGGCGTACTGGCTGCCGGCATCCTCGCCCTCGCGCACGTTGCGGATCAGCCCGAACAGGTTGAAGGTGACCGGTTGCCCGTCGACGTTGAGCCGGAACGCGATCTCGACGTCGCCGTTCACCTGCGCAAGTGCCTGCGGCACGTTCACCTGTGCACCGGCGACGCTCACATCCTTCATGTTGCAGGGCACACGCGCGCGCTCGCCGACGCGACCGATCGACGCTACACCGTTCAGCGCGACGCGGTAGGCCTTGCGGACCGAGGTGGCGCGCACCTGCGCGGGGAAGTCCAGATGCAGATACGGGTACGGCACCAGCTGGCACTTCAGCACCGCGGCTTCGAAGGCGAATGCATGCTTGCCGCGCAGGGCCTTGAGCTTGAGCAGCTGGCCTTCCTTGACGAAGATCAGCCGGCCCTCGATCTGGGGATGCGTGATCAGCAGGCTGCGCCGGTCGACTGCGCCGATCAGACGCACCGCATACCGGTCGGTTGTGCCGTCGGCGAAGCGTACCTGCATCGGATCGCCGGGGCGAAGGTTGGTGTCGAAGAAGCCCACCACGCCTTCTTCGCCGATTGTCGAGCCCGTGCGCGCGACCGGCAGGTCGTCGGCGCCGCCGCCGCGCCGCTCGGGCAGCGGCACGGCGCCGGTGTCGGTCACCACGTGCATCGGCGCGGATGGGCGGAACAGCATGCCCTTGTTCAGGCTGGCGCTGCGCTTCTCGCCGCTGAACATGCCCTGCGTGCGCAGCGTGTCGAGCACGCTCTGCGAATCGATCGGGCAGCCTTCGCCGAGCAGCAGCACCCGATCCTTGTCGAAGATCGAATAGGGCGCCGGCTTGCCCAGTTGCAGATCGTCCTTGCGCAGCGGTCGCAGTGCCATTACCGGTCGCGGGCGAAGCCCGACAGAGTGCTCGACAGGCTAGTAACGGTATTCCGCGGACGATCTTTAACCACGGCCCTGCGCTGCCGCAAGGATCGTCAGTCGTGTGCGCCCTGTCAGGCGACCGGCTGCGGGCTTCAGCGCGCCGCCGCCGCCCCTGCCACCGCCGGACGGCGAACGCCTAACCGCCGAAGCGGTCGGTGACAGCCCCCCTGCTGGCGGTGGACACGAGATGGGTGAACTTCGCCATCAGGCCGCGCGTGTACTTCGGCGCCGGCGGCGTCCACGCGGCACGCCGTCGGTCAAGCTCGGCGGCATCCACGTTCAACTGGATCAGCAGCGTGTCGGCGTCGATGGTGATCGAGTCGCCCTCGTGCACCAGCGCGATCGGCCCGCCGGCCTGCGCCTCGGGCGAGATGTGGCCGACCACCATGCCCCAGGTGCCGCCGGAGAAGCGCCCGTCGGTGATCAGGCCGACCGAGTCGCCGAGCCCCTGCCCGATCAGCGCGGCGGTGGGCGCCAGCATCTCCTGCATGCCCGGGCCGCCCTTCGGCCCTTCGTAGCGGATCACCACGACATCGCCCGCCTTGATCGCGCGCGCCATGATCGCCTCCATGCACGCGTGCTCGGACTCGAACACCCGTGCCGGACCGGTGATCTTGCGCTGCTTGAGACCGCTTACCTTCGCCACGCAGCCTTCGGGCGACAGATTGCCCTTGAGGATCGCCAGGTGCCCTTCGGCGTAGAGGGGATCGTCCCATGCGCGGATCACGTCCTGATCCGCGCGCCGCACCGTGTCGTGCAGCGCGAGTTCCTCGGCCATCGTGCGCCCGGTGATCGTCATGCAGTCCCCGTGCAGCAGGCCGCGGTCGAGCAGCATCTTCAGCACCACCGGCACGCCGCCGGCGCGGTGGAAGTCCGTGGCCACGTACCGGCCCGAGGGTTTCAGATCGCACAGCACGGGCACGCGCTTCCTGATCCGCTCGAAGTCGTCGATCGTCCACTCGACCTCGGCGGCGCTCGCGATCGCCAGATAGTGCAGCACCGCGTTGGTCGAGCCACCGGTGGCCATGATCACCGACACCGCGTTCTCGATCGACTTGCGGGTGATGATGTCGCGCGGGCGCAGGTTGCGGCCGATCGCCTCGACCAGCACCTTGGACGATGCGGCCGCCGAATCGGCCTTCTCCGGATCGGGAGAAGCGATCTGCGAGGAGCCCAGCAGGCTCATGCCCAGCGCCTCGAACGACGAGGACATCGTGTTGGCCGTGTACATCCCGCCGCAGGCGCCGACGCTCGGACAGGCGTTCTTCTCGATGCCGACGAAGTCCTCCTCGCTCATCTTGCCGGCGGCGAACGCCCCCACCGCCTCGAACGCGGAGACGATGGTCAGATCCTGCCCCTTCCACCTGCCCGGCTTGATCGTGCCCGCGTAGACGAAGATGCCCGGCACGTTGATGCGCGCCATCGCGATCATGCAGCCGGGCATGTTCTTGTCGCAGCCGCCGAAGGTGACCACGCCGTCCATCAACTGCCCGTTGACCGAGCACTCGATCGCATCGGCGATCACCTCGCGCGACACGAGGGAATACTTCATGCCCTCGGTACCCATGCCGATGCCGTCGGTGATCGTCGGCGCGCCGAACATCTGCGGCATCGCGCCCGCGGATTTCAGCGCCGCGATCGCGCGATCGACCAGCGGCTGGATGCCGGCGTTGCACGGGTTCATCGTCGAATGCGTGTTGGCCACGCCGACGATCGGCTTGGTGAAATCGCCATCACCGAAGCCCACTGCGCGCAGCATCGCCCGGTTGGGGCTGCGTGCGACGCCCGCGGTAATCAGTTTCGAGCGCCAGTTCTCGGCCATGTCCGATCTCTCCTTGGGATGTTCCAGATGCCGGCACTTAGGATGTGCGGTCGGGCGAGATCATAGCAGCGGTGCGTTGCCGCAACGAAAGCGGCCGCGCACTGCCGCCGCGAAACAGGTCGCGCGTCGCAGCGGGCAGCCTCGGCTACCATCGCGGCATGTTCGTCTACCCTGATTTCGATCCGATCGCCCTGCAGGTCGGCCCGCTGGCGATACGCTGGTACGGGCTGATGTACCTGCTCGCGTTCGGGCTGTTCCTGCTGCTGGGCAAGCACCGCGCGAAGCACGAGCCGCGGTGGGGCATGACCCCCATGCAGGTCGACGATCTGCTGTTCTACGGTGTGCTCGGTGTCGTGATCGGCGGTCGCCTGGGTTACATCCTGTTCTACAAGCCCGGCGAGTATCTGGCCGACCCGCTGGCCGTGCTGCGCGTCTGGCAGGGCGGCATGTCGTTTCACGGCGGGCTGCTCGGCGTGCTGGCGGCCACTGCCCTGTATGCACGCCAGATCCGCGTGCCGTGGCTGCAGATCACCGACTTCATCGCCCCCCTGGTGCCGCTCGGGCTCGCTGCCGGGCGCATCGGCAACTTCATCAACGGCGAGCTGTGGGGACGGCCGACCGATCTGCCGTGGGGGATGATCTTTCCGCACGTCGACCATCTCGCGCGCCACCCCTCCCAGCTCTATCAGTTCGCGCTGGAGGGCGTGGCGTTGTACGCGCTGCTCGCCTGGTTCGCGCGGCGCGCACGCCCGCGCGGGTTTCTGTCCGGGCTGTTCCTGCTCGGCTACGCGGGATTTCGCTTCGTCGCGGAGTTCGCGCGCGAGCCCGACGCCTACCTCGGCACGCTCGGGCTGGGGATGACGATGGGCCAGTGGCTGAGCCTGCCGATGGCGGCAGCCGGGGTCGCGCTGATCGCGATCGCGCTGCGCCGCGCGGCCCGGTAGGCGAGCGCTACTGCAGCGCGCTGCTCGGAATCGCGGGGCCGGCCGGCTCCAGCGCAGCCGCCCGGTCGGTCAGGCGGCGGAAGTTCTCCAGCGACAGCAGGTGCGAGTACAGGCGCGCGAGCACGCCCTTCTTCGCCAGATCCTGCAGTTTCGCCGGATCGAGCTCGTTGAGCCGCGTCTCGCTCACGCGGTGCATGCCGGTGAGCTGCAGCGTCGCGCCGGTGTTGAGCGATGCCTGCATGTTGAACGGCTCCAGCAGGCCGAGTTCGGCGACCATCCGGCACAGTTCTTCGCTGCGCACGAGGTCAGTCTCGTATTCCTGCAGCAGCTTCTCCAGCGCCTGCCAGTCCGCGGTGGGGGCGCCGCTCGCGTCGAACAGCGCATCGCCATCGGGAACGACCGCCTGCTTTGCCACGCACACCACGCGCTCGTCGCGCTGGGCTTCGTCGACCGTGACCTTGGCCATGCAGAACGGGTAGCGGCGCACGTAGGCCGGGACGTAGACCGACCGGTCCCAGCCCAGCGGCGAGACGAACAGGTTCTGCCTCGCCTTCAGGCCGAGGATGGCCATCGTCATGAAGGTGGCGCCGTTGTCGGCGGTGACGAAGACGATCGGGTAGTCGCGCTGCGCCACCGGGATCTCGGTGTAGGACACCGGGATCACGTGCAGGTCGCGGCAGAACGCCGGCGTGTCGCCCGGCTTGGGCAGCGCGACGCGGTCGTTCTTCTTCAGCATGTCGATTTCGGGGTAGGCGAACGGCGGGGTGATCTGCATGTCGGCGGGACTCGTGGTGACGGATCGGGGCGGCGGCTCGGGATCGTGCCGCGCGGGCGGCTGGCGCAATGCGCGAAACGCTCCGGCCGGCAGTATACGGAAGCCCCGCGGCCGGGCGGATTTACGGCGTCACGCGGTTCGGGCATAATTTCGCACGGTTCGCGGGCAGTCGCACCGCCAACCGGCAGGAAACCGTGGGGACGTAGCTCAGCTGGGAGAGCGTCGCGTTCGCAATGCGAAGGTCGAGGGTTCGATCCCCTTCGTCTCCACCACCATCCTACCGCCGGTTGCACACGAGTCGCGACCCGGCCTCGTTCTCTTGTGCGCCCACGCTTCGATTCGAGCCAGTCTTGCCGGCAGCGCGCCCGCGCAGGCGCCTTGATGAGCGCGGAACTGTCGGAGATACTGCGCGAGCCGGAGTTGCTCGCCGGCAACGTCCTCCGCCTGGGCGGTCACCTCCATCCCGACTGCAGCGTCTCCGGCGCTCGGGGTGCGCCGAGCACCTGCTTGAGCACCGCTCAGATTGCCTCGGCAGGTACTGAGTTCGCCTGCCCCCTCCACCGCTAGCACGCCAGCGACACCGACGCGCGCGTCATCGATTTCGCGGATACCGGTCACCGGGCGTTGCAGCTGAAGTTCGGCATGCGGCAGCGTGGCTACGGGGCGCATCTGGGCAGCCCTATCATTCGATCACTGCGGTCCAGCCACATGGCAGCTGTCAGGAAATGCTCGATCGGATTGTGCTGCTATCGCCGACCGAGCGCGACAAGGACTACTCGTGCAGCGAACCGCGCCCAGACTGCTGCGCTCACCGCCCACATCAACGCTCCAGGATATTGATGGCGGAAGAATTTCTTGTAGAAGTGAATCATTCCCCGATGCTTGTACAACTCAACCCTGAACGGCACGCGGCGAGTGCTGACACCCTTGAAGTGCACGACGCTGGCGCCTGGAACGAACAGGATGTAGCGGCCTGACTGAGCACACCGCATGCACCAGTCGAGATCTTCGCAGTGCATGAAGTAGGCTTCATCAAACAATCCTATGGAGTCCATCGCAGAGCGCCGAAACAACATGAACGCCCCGGAAATGGCCTCCACGCGCACTGGTTCTCTGGGCAGAGGCTCGCGCATCAAGTCGAAGGAACGAAATCTTCTGCTGTTCCCGAATTGCCGATCAAGGTGCAACACTCGCGTAAGGCTCCTCCACGGGGTGGGCACACTGCGACGCCCACCTGCCTGCTCCGAGCCGTCCGAATTCCGGAGCACACATCCCGCCGCAGCGGCCTCAGGATGTGCCTCGAGACCCGCCAGAGTCTTGGATATGGTTTCCGTCTCCAGCACACAGTCAGGATTGAGCACCAGGACAAAATCGGAAGTCGTATGCCGCAAGCCGTGATTTACGCCTCGTGCGAAGCCAGTGTTCGATCCAAGAGCCAGGAAGCGAACACGCGCGTCTCCACGGAGTCGTGTTTGCAAACTCTCGAAGCTTCCGTCGTCGGATGCGTTGTCAACGACAATGACGTCGACAGGGACGCTGGAGCGCAGCACTGAATCAACACATCGCTCCAGGAATGATCCTGCGTTGAAGTTCAGGATCACCACCGTGATGTCGGTTCGTGATGGGCTTGATGTTTCCACTACACGGGCATCGTCGGTGAAAGCCATCACCGCCGCCGCACAGGCACATTGCAGTGGGGGCGCTTCAGGTAAAGCTGCGCAGGTGTTTCAGGGCGGAGTGCGACGTTCACGCGTGGTCTGAATAGAGGTTATTGTAGTGCAATTCCGGCAACCTGCCACGCTCGATCTCCAGATGCTGCGACTGTTGGCACTGAAGCGGACCAGCCGCGATGCAACGCCGATGAGCGTTGTGATCAAGGCAGCAGCGATCGATACAACGCCAGCATACTGCGCGCGTTCTGGGCGCCGTCATGCATTTGAGCTGCCCAGGTTCGGGCGGCGTCTCCCATCGCGCTGCGCTGACTCGGATTTGCTGCCAGCAGCGCCACTGCGCTCGCGATGCGCTCAGGCGTTGGTGCGTCTATTCCGATTCCTGTTTCGGCAGGGCGAAATGAGCCACATGTCGGTTGGCGGATAGCAACGATGCTGGGAACTCCAGACAAGGCCGCCTCGAACACGGGTCGGCCTGGCGCGTCAAGGTGGGAGGCGAAGCACAGCACGTCGATCGCCTGGTAAACCGATGCAATGTTCGGCGTGAACCCCACCAGGTGAACGTGATTGTCCAACCCGAGGCTCGAGATGCGTTGCCGCAGTGCCATTGCAACGTTCTCCGCAAGCCCCAGCGCAGCGAGGACTCGTGCCTGCACTGTGCCAAGATGACGAACGTCGTTGCCAACCAAGAAGAATGTGGCGTTGACGTTACGATCGCGGCACAGCGCTGCCGCCTCCACGAACTCGAAAACGCCCTTCAGGCGCAACAGGCTGCCGACCATGGCAACCTTCATTGACGTACCACCGAGACGCCGTATTCGTTCGGCAACTGGATCACTCGGCGTGGCTGGGCGCGCCGAGAATGAGTTGCGTATGACCCGGACGTCGACGTTGTCGGGAAGCGTCCGGCGCACTGCCTCATCAATGGCTACTATCGCGCTGGCCTGCTCGCGCAGCACACGGTGCAGCCACCTGCCTCGCCAGCTGCTGGCATGTCTGCGCTGCATGGAGCGGACGTGTACGACTGCTGGCACATGAAAGAGGCGCCGCGCGGCAATCAGTGCTGGCAGTGGCGTTATCTCGTTGACGTGCACGAGGTCGATCGCCGGCCAGCGTCGGCGCGCCTCGTGAAGCCCGGAAACGGTCGCGGGCAAGAGTGACAACTCACGCAGAAGGACGAGCCAGCGCGCGCCGCGATAGTAGCCCCAAGCCGTGTCGTCAAACTGGGCGACGCCACGCACTGCCACGCACGGGATTTCGCGTGCGACGAGTTCGTCCACAAAGGCGCCGGCCGGCGTCAGCACATGCGGCAGTACAGCGTCGCGCGGCAGATTGTCGATGAGGTCGAGCAGACTGCGGCCCGCGCCGGTTGGCACGCCAGCGTGGTGGATGTAGAGAACCCGCAGGGGCCCGCTGTGGTGGTTCACCCGACCGTCACGCCGAAGCGGGACATCCATGTCCCGAAACTTGCGATGCGCCAAGGGACGAAGCTGAACGGTCGATGCCCGTCGGCAATCGCGTCGAACAGGATCAGTGCCTTCCCTGTCAGTACGCCATCGGAAGTCGCGATGCCTTGCGCGATCGTCTCCCGCATGAACGCTCGGCCCGTTCCCTTGAGCCACGGCTCCTCCGGGGTGGCGAAGCCGATCTTGTCGCGTCGGTCGCGAATCAGTTCCGGAAGGACGCCACGCATGGCCTCGCGCAGCACGCGCTTGGTCACGCCGCCGGCGATCTTGAAGTCATCAGGCAGCGCAAGGCCGAACTCCACCAAGCGATAGTCGAGAAAGGGGAGCCGAGCTTCTACTCCGTGCGCCATCGAGTTGCGGTCTTCCCAGTGCAGAAGCATCGGCATTCCCGCCCCCAGGAGCTGTGCACGTGACATGGCCGCTATCGAATCTGGCCTTGCAGACAGATCAACCTGCGCAGGTGAACCGCCCTGCATCAGCCGCGCGCTGTCGAACCAGTTCTCATCGAGACCCGACGGTAGACCCACCATGCTGCGCATGCGTGAGGCAATCGTCGACGGAAGGATCGCACCCGCGAGGTACTGCAGCAGACGCGAGTACCCGACCCCCAGCCGCCCGCGCGTCGCCCGCATGTCGCCTGCGAGTGCGCCGAACTGGAAGGTGCGCATGAGCGTGGCAAAGCGCGGCCCGAGAAAACCGCGATAGCCCGCCAGCAGCTCATCCGCACCTTGACCGTCGAGCATCACCTTCACACCCTGTTTCGAAGCAAGCGCGAACACGCACCATTGGGCGTAGATGCTGGTCGAACCAAACGGTTCATCCTGGTGCCAGGTGAGTGCTGACAGCGTCGCGGGCAGAGCATCGAGCGGTGGCGTCACCTCGTGGAATTCGACGCCCAGCTGTGACCGGACTGCATCGATGAAGACGCCTTCGTCGTAGCGCGGCTCCGCCGAACGCGCCGAGAACGTTCTCTGTTGCGCCATCGCACCTTGCATGGCGAGGATACGATTGACTACACATGCGATCGACGACGAATCCAGCCCTCCAGACAGGCATGAGCCAACGGGCACGTCGGAACGCAGGCGCAATCTGCAGGAAGCCTCGAACAGCGCCCGGAACTCTCGCGCGGCATCCTCGAAACAGTCACTGTACGGCGCCGGTGCGAGCAGGTACCAGCGGCGAGGCTGGATCGCCGCATCGCCGGAGAGCGGATCCAGCATCACGCACTCACCGCCGCGAAGCTGGCGAACGTCAGCAAACAGCGTTTCTGAAGTGTGATCGAGCATGCCCCAGGCCAGGAAGTCCCGAGCGCGCGGGCCGTTCAATCTGGCACGCCATCCCGGCAGCACCGTGAACTGCTTGATCTCGGAGGCAAACGCGACGTACCCGGCGGGGGAGCGCCACCAGTACAAAGGCTTTACCCCGAAACGGTCACGCGCCGCAAACACCCGTCTCGCAAGACGGTCGACGAGCACGAACGCGAACATGCCGTTCATGCGATCAAGACAGCGCTCTCCCCATTGCGAGTAAGCCGCGAGCAGTACCTCCGTGTCGGTTGCTGTGCGGAACACGTGTCCAAGCGAAATCAGCTCTTCGCGCAGCTCGATGTAGTTGTAGATCTCGCCGTTGAAGACGATCCATGACCGGCCGTCAGAGCCGCTCATCGGCTGATGTCCGGCGGGCGATAAATCGACGATGGCAAGGCGCTGATGCGCGAGAGCGACCCGAACATCGGACCGAGCGAACCCTGAAGGCTCATCGACCGATGCCGCGTGTACTCGCCAGGCGTCACCGAGGAAGAGTGCAGCGCCTCCGTCGTCGGGGCCGCGATGGCGAACCGTCGTCGCCATCGCGCAGAGTGCAGTCGAATCGACGGGGTTGCCCATGCCGATGAGGGCGGCGATCCCGCACATCTCAGCCCGGCAACGCGTAAACGACGAAGATTCGTTCGCTGTGGGTCATCCCGCCTCGGCAATCACATCGACGATGCGCTCGGCTGCGCGACCGTCGCCGAAGGGGGCATGTCCGGCAAATACTGAGCGATCGATGTCGAGCATCGTCCGGATCGTCTCGGTGACGGTGCGCTCATCCTCGGGCGGGGCGAGGCGGTTTGCGCCGATCTCCACCAGTTCCACCCATTCCGTCTCGTGTCGCAGCGTTACGCACGGCACGCCGTGAAAGTACGCTTCCTTCTGCACGCCGCCCGAGTCAGTCGCGATCAGGCGGGCGTGCCGTTCGAGTACCATCATGTCGAAGAAGCCGAGCGGCTCCGACAAGCGCAGGCGCGCAAGCGGATCGGCGATCTGCGGCATGTTCGCGAGGATGCGCCGGGTGCGCGGATGCAGCGGGACCACTACCGTGACGTGCAATGCCGTGGCAGCGAGCGCCCGAACGATCGTGGCCAGCCGGTTCGGGTCGTCAGTGTTCTCCTGCCGGTGAAAGGTGGCGAGAACATAGGGCCTTCCCAGCAGGTCCAGGTCTCGCAGAATGGTGCTGCGCTCGGCCGCGAGTGCGCCATACGCGAGGCAGCCGTCGTACATCACGTCCCCCACGCAGTGGACGGCTGCGCCGGGAAACCCTTCCCGGCGCAGGTTGGCCACCGCTGCAGCAGTTGGCGCAAACAGCAACTGGGCCGCGTGATCGGTGAGAACGCGGTTGATCTCTTCCGGCATCGCCCTGTTGAATGAGCGCAGACCCGCCTCGACGTGGGCAATGGGGATGCCGAGCTTGGCTGCGGCCAGTGCGCCCGCAAGCGTTGAGGTGGTATCGCCGTACACCAGCACCATGTCAGGGCGCTCCGCGACCAGGATCGCCTCGATTCCCTCCAGCATGCGACCCGTCATTGCACCGTGGCTCAGACCGCTCACCCCGAGGTTCCAGCGTGGCTCGGGGATACCCATCTCGCGAAAGAAGACTTGCGACATGCTGTCGTCGAAGTGCTGGCCGGTGTGCACGATGTGCTCGCAGATCCGCGAGCGCGTGGCGAACGCCCGCGAGACAACGGCTGCCTTGATGAACTGCGGACGCGCGCCGAGCACGGTCAGGATGGTTTGCGTGCGCGGGGTCATGCCTGCGGGGCTGCGGCAGCAGGCGGGCTCGCCGCAAGCGGGTTGCTCGCGCGCTCGGCGCCTCGCCTCAACGCGGCGTGCACGGCGTCCATGAACACGACCCCTTCCACCGCCCAACATGCGCGTTGCTGAGCAGCGGGCATGTTGGCGCTGAAGCGAGTGGCCTGCGCGGGGTCGGCGAAGAATTGATCGATCAGCGCGGCGATGCCCTGTGCTGAGGCGGTGTCGCCCACCAGACCGATATCGAGGCCCACGATGAACCGGCGCAGCTCTGGCAGGTCACTGGCAACGATCGGCAATCCGGCGGCAATGAACTCGAAGAGCTTGTTGGGTGTACAGAGGCGCGTGTTCAGGCATACCGGCCGATAGGGGATGATTCCAACATCCGCTGACTGAGTGTACGACAGCAGTACATTCTGCGCGACCTTCGGGTGGAAGTGTACGCGGGCCGAGAGGTTACCCTGGTGGACCATGCGCTCGAGTCGGCCCTGCATTTCCCCCCAGCCGAGCATGACGAGGTGCAGCCGCGGGTCCTTGATCTGCGCGAACGCTCCGATCAGGTTGTCGAGGTTACGGGAAGCGCTATAGCCTCCTTGAAACAGAACAACCCGTGCCTCGGGAGGCAGCCCGAAGTACTGATGAAAAAGACGAGGCTTGATCCGAGCGGGGGGCAGCGGATGCTCTGCGTTATGTACGACCGCAACCTGTGACAACCCATAGCGGTGCTTCAGTTCGTCCGCGATCGATGTGTTGACGGCGATAACGGCGTCGGCCGCGCCGATCCACGTTTCCTCGAGCGCCTGCCACCTCGCCTTGACGCTGGCCTCGAACTCCTGCTCGGCCCAGAGCTCGTGGGAATCATAAACGCTCACTGCGCCATGCCGCTGCGCACAGCGCACGGCGGTCGCAAGCAATGGCAAGTCATGTGCGATGTAGACGTCAGCCACGACTCTAGACGCGGTGGGGAACATGAGTGCGTCGAAGTAGTTCGTAGGGTCGTACGCGCGGCTGCGAGTCAATACCCGGCGGACGGCTGTAGCCCCATCGCGCACGAACGGATACCGCGCCGCGAGCGGGCGTCCATGGCGAGCCCACAGTGCACGCAATCTCCCGCCCCCCGCCCTGGAAACAGCCTCGGCAGAATCGACACGCTGCAGCCAGTGAGGGTCCGGATCGGTCTCGCCGCCATAGCGCGGCCCGGCTATGCCTGCGACCTCAAACCCTGCTGCCTGCAGTGACTCGGCCTCGCGCAGGATGCGCCGGTCAACTCTCTCATCGATCGTCAGAATGACTGCACGTGGCATCGGCACCGGTCCAGTCGCTATCCGAGCGCGCCAGCCATCTGCGCCATCATCTTCGAATGCTGCGTGATGCAGCGCTCGATGGTCGGGCGATTGGCCATTGTCCACTCGACAGTGCGCTCGAGCCCTGTGCCCATATCTACGGTCGCCTCGAATCCGAGTTCGCGCTTCGCCTTCTCCGTCGAGGCGAACCGGTTGCCAGAGCGGTCCCACTCGCGCGCCGGCCGCAGGTCGGGGGCTGTGCGGTTGCCGGTGAGCGCGTTGATCATCGTTGCGAGCTCAAGGATCGTCGTTTCGCGCCCAGTGGCCAGGTTGTAGGCCTCCCCGGCCTTCCCGCGCAGCGCACACGCCATCAGACCGCGCGCCATGTCTTCCACGAAGATGAAGTCGCGGCCGGTCTGCCCGGCATTGTCGAGCGGTAACGCCTCGCCCGCAAGCGAGCGCCAGACGAATGAAGGTACGACATTTCTCCACACCGTATGGACCGTGCCCCGCCAGCGACCCGCGCCCAGAATCTCGCGCGGTCCGTAAACGTTCGAAAATCGCGCCTTCACGATCGGCAACTGATGTCGAAGAAAGAAGTAGTTCCCATAGAGCTCGCCCACCAGCTTCGATACCGAGTAGGGGCTGTCGTGGAAGAGCGACACGGGCTGCTCTTCGGTCGTGGGCTGCGCGTGGCCGTACACCTTTTCGGCGACCGCACAGGCAGCGGCTGCGTAGACCACCTTGCGCAAGCCCCGCCTGTCTTTCAGCGCGTCGAACAGGGAGAGAGAGGTCAGCAGGTTGTTCTCGTGATCGGCGAAAGGATCCGCGATGGACGACTGGTTGCCGTGGTAGCAGGCGAGGTGGAACGCGTAGTCCAGGTCGCGGGGCAGCGCCTCGAGGACACGCCGCTCGTTGATCGAGCCGAAGACGAAACGGACTCTCGGATCGTCCGGCACGTTCGACGCGTCCGACGAGAGCAGATTGTCGACGACCACGATCTCGCGCGGAGCCAGCCCGAGCAGCGCGTGGACGAGGTTGCTGCCGACGAACCCCGCGCCGCCAACGACCAGCACGCGTGTGTCGCGAAATTCGTTCATCCCTTTGCTCCGTCGGTCGGCCTCAGGTGGCTGTACACGTCGCTCACGCCGTAGCGGTCATACCAGGCGAGCTGTCGACCGATGGCCTCCGCGAACGGAATACGCGCTTTCCAGCCGAAGCACCGTTGTGTCTCGGCCGGATCAAGCGCGACTACCGGCACATCGTCCGCCGCCGCCGGCGTCACGGGCACGTCGCGCGGCGGCAGCCCGAGATGCGCAACTACGAGATCGAAGATCTCGCGAACGGTATGGGCCTGGCCGCTCGACACGTTGAACACGCCGGTGGGCGCATCGAGCGCCCGCACCGCGTCCACGGCAGCGAGAAAGTCCTGCATGTCGAGGAAGTCGCGGGCGGTATCGGAGCAGAAACAAGCCTGTCCCGCCTTCAGCCGTTTGTAGAACGTCGGGATCGGTCCGATGGCAAGACGGGGGCCTGTGACATTCGCGATGCGCAAGGACACGACCGGAACCTCGCCGAGTCGCATGAACTGCTCGCCGGCGGTTTTCGAAATACCGTAACTGGTAAACGGGCCGACCGGATGGTCTGCCGGGATCGGCACGCGGGAGGGACGCCCGTAGCAGAGCGCAGTCTGAAAGTTCACGATGCGTCGCGAACCGACCGCCTTCGCCGCGCGCGCAACGTGAATGCTGCCCATGACGTTGGTCGCAGCGTCTTCTTCCCAGTTCGCCGGGTCCTTGTAGGCCGCGGCGGCATGGATCACGATCTCCGGGGCGAAAGCCTCGAAGGCCTGATCGACGAACACACGGTCAGAGATACTGCCTTCGCGAACCTCGAGCCCGCGGGTCGGCGGCAACACCTCGCGCTTGCCCGTCGCGAAGTTGTCGAGCACCAGAATGTCATGCCCCTGCGGGAGCCAGTGCTCGACGAGGTTCGAGCCGAGGCATCCGGCGCCGCCTGTGATGGCGATCCGCATCAGCGCTTTGCCTCGTGCTGCAGGTGGGTATAGCCGCCGGTGGCGCCGTGCTCCCGGAAGTACGCGACCGACTCGCGTACGAAATCGGCGAGGGGCGTAAAGGCGACCTCGCCGAAGTCGGCGAAGGTACGGCTCGGATCGAGCAGGATGCTCGGCGCGTCGTCTGGACCGAGCGGCCGGACCTCCGGCTCGGGATAGGAAGGAAGCTCCATCGCGGCGACCACCGCATCGTAGAGCTCCTTGATCGCGATATCGCGGCCCGAAGAGAAGTGGTAGGCCCCGTGCCCGCGGCCGTCCACTGCCTTCAGCACGAACCGCGCGAGATCCATGTTGTACACGAAGTCGCGCCGCGCCTCGGTGACGAAGCACCGCTTCCCCTCGGAGAGGCGCTGAAAGAAGATCGGCAGCGGGCCACTCACGTTACGCGGCCCGATCACGTTGGCGAGACGCAGCGACACGTAGTCCAGCCCGGAGATTTCGAGGTAGTCCTCGCAAACCGTCTTGGAGATGGCGTAGCTCGAGTTGGCGGGCAACTTGGGGTGATCGAGTCTGATGGGCTGCTGCAACGGCTTCACACCGTAGCAGAGCGCCGTCTGGAAGTAGATGAGCCGCTGCACCCCGCAGCGCTGGCTCGCCTGGATGACATTGGTGCCGCCGACACAATTGGTGAGCGTGTCGTTGTGCCAGTCGGCAGGGTCCTTGTAGGAGGCTGCCGTGTGCACCACCACGTCCGGCTTGAATTCCTCGAAGGTCCGGTCGACCACCGCCCGGTCGGCGATGGTGGCGACGAGCACGGTGAGGTTCGGGTGGTGCGCCAGATGCTCGCGCCGGCCGGTCGCGAGGTTATCGATCCCGAAGACGGAATCGCCGCGGGCGAGCAGCAGCTCGGCGATGCGGGAGCCGATCTGGCCGCACGCACCAGTGACATAGACACGCATGAGTCATTCCTCGTAGAGCGAGCGGCAATGGGCCGCGGGGCGGAGGCCCCGGCATGCGGAGCAGCCGAAAGTGTAGCTGAGCGCCCGTCGCGCGGGCATGAACTCCTACCCGTCGATGAACCGGCGGTGCCAGATTTCGAGGCCGAGGAGCGCCCAGAGATTGCGGCTGTAGACGCTCTGTCCGTCGAGAAGGCGATCGACATCGACCGGGCGTGCCAGATAGGGGCGGTGGCGACCCGCCGCTGAAGCGAAGAGGTCCTGCACGAACTCGCGCGTGCGCCCGCCGCGCCGCAGCCAGTGCGTAAGCGGAACGGGGAATCCCATCTTGTCCTTGCGGTCGAGGATTGCCTGCGGAAGCCTGTGAGGAAATGCGATACGTAGCAGGCGCTTCAGCTCTCCGCTCTTGAACTTCACGTCCGCAGGGATCGTGGCCGCGAACTCAACGAGCGGATGATCGAGGAAGGGCACGCGCGATTCGATGCCATGCGCCATGCTCATGCGGTCTTCAACCTGCAACAGCGCGGGCAGCAGCGTCTTGAAGTCGAAATGCGTCATCGCATCGAAGTACGACTCCTTGCCCACGTTTCCGCCCCAGTAGATCCGCCGGAACGCCTCGAATGCAGCCCCCGAGTCGACGGCGCCCGGAGCCAGAATGTCGCCGAAGGTGTTGGCACGGTTGATCAGGCGGAAATAGCGGCGGTCGCGATCCTCGAACAACCCCGAAGACCAGAACTCCCGGATCAGCGGCTTGTACTGTTCGAGCGTGCGCAGGTTCGGAATGATGGACTCGTAGGTGACCACGTAATTGCCGCTGTCCAGCGTCCCCTCGAGCGCGCCCTTGATGCACTGTTCGAAATACGCAATCAGATACCTTGCATAACCGCCGAAGATCTCATCTCCCCCCTGGCCACCGAGCACCACCTTCAGGTGCCTGCTGACCAGCCTGGACACCGCGAACTGCGGGAACGACCCGGGGCCGGCCACCGGCTGATCGAGGTGGTAGACGATCCGTTCGATCGAGTCTACGAAGTCGTCCTCGGTGATGTCGGCTACGTGCAGCTGCATGCCGAACGAGTCGGCCACCGACCGTGCGTAGCCGGATTCGTCGAACGCCGGCCCTTCTGCGAACCGGCCGTTGAAGATCTGGAAGCGCGCGCCTGCCCGCTGCTCGCGCGCGATGGCAGCCACCATGCTCGAATCCACGCCGCCCGAAACGTAGGCGCCCACTTCGACGTCGGCTCGCAGGTGCATGCGCACCGAGTCTTCCATCAGTGCCTGCAGCCGCTCGACGAACCAGTACTCCGTGTGGTCGAAATCGATGTCGTAGTGCACTTCCCAGTAGCGCCGCAGATCGGCGACGCCATCTCGGCCGATGTAGCCTGCGTGAGCCGCGGCCACCTGGTGCACACCGTCCAGCAGGGTCGTCTCGCCGAGGCAGAACTGAAAGCTCAGGTACTCCGAGAGCGCTTCGCCGTTGACGCGACGTTCGCGCAGCAATGGGACGAGCACCTTGAGCTCGGAAGCCGCGGCGAACCCCGTGCGGGTGCGCGCGTAGTACAGAGGCTTGATGCCGAACCGGTCGCGCGCGAGAAAGAGCGCCTGCTTTTCAGGGTCCCAGATCGCGAAGGCAAACATGCCTCGCAGCCGGGAGACGCAGTCCGGGCCCCAGCGCTGATAGGCGCGAAGGATGACCTCCGTGTCGGACTGCGTGTGGAACCGTTCCGGCCCGAGCTCCTCGCGCAACTCGATGAAGTTGTAGATCTCGCCGTTGAAGGTGATGACATGACCGCCGTCGCCGGTCATGGGCTGTGCGCCCGCGATCAGATCGATGATCGAGAGGCGAACGTGCGCAAGCCCGACGGACCCGTCCTCGGACACCCATTGTCCCGATCCGTCGGGTCCGCGATGCCGAAGCGTAGCTTCAGCAGCGTCGAGGAGTGCGCGGGTTTCTTCGTGCGACGCGCGCGAGCACCCTAGAAAAGCAAAGACCCCACACATAAAAGCCTACCGAGAAATTGAAAGAAGGCGTGCCCGATCAGGCTTCGCCCGACCCCGCGGCTCGACGGATTCGCACAGAGCTCTCGCTAAATCTTGTGCAGCCAAACTGCAATCCTGCCTGGCGACCGCTCGGAGAACGACCAACGATACGCATGCAGCGAGAAACCCCGCAACTGCACCCTGCCACCTCTAGACGGCCGATATGCCTGTGTAAAGATCCACAGGCCTTCGCGCGAGCTTTACAGTCTAACAGTTTGTTGAAAAACCCCCAGATGATGTGGAACGGATGAGGGTGGTTGTGGTCCAAGGTACAAGACAGTAGCCGAGGACGAGGGAACGCGATGCGCGGAGCCGATGTGATGCAGGACACGCTGTTTGCGACGCGCTCGCTGGACAGCTACGTGCCGAAGAAGCACCCCCTTCGGCGGATTCAGGAACTGCTCAACCGGGCGTTGACCCGTCTGGACCGCACCTTCGAGCAGATGTACGCCGATCGCGGGCGCGAGTCGATCCCGCCGGAGCGGTTACTGCGCGCACTGACGCTGCAGGCGCTGTACTCGGTGCGCAGCGAGCGGCTGCTGTGCGAGCAACTCGAATACAACATGCTGTTTCGCTGGTTCGTCGGGCTGTCGATGGACAGCGAGCCGTGGGATCACTCGACGTTCTCGAAGAACCGGGACCGGCTGATCGACGACGACGTGGTGCGCAAGCTCTTCGTGCAGGTGCTTGAAGAGGCGCGGCTCAAGCAACTGCTGTCCAAGGAACACTTCTCGGTCGACGGAACGCTGATCCGGGCGTGGGCTTCGCACAAGAGTTTCCAGCCGAAGAGCGGGCGCAAGCCGCCGCGGTCCGGGCCGAAGAGCAATCCCGAGGTCGACTTCAAGGGCACGAAGCGTTCGCGCGACACGCACGAGAGCACGAGCGACCCGGAAGCCATCGAATACACCAAGTCCAAGGGTGTGGCGCCGGTTCCGGCCTACCTGGGCCACGCGCTGATGGAGAACCGCCACGGACTGGCCGTGGACTGCCAGGTGACGCAGGCCGAAGGTACTGCCGAGCGCGAAGCTGCTCTGTAGATGCTCGATGCGGTGCGCCAGGATGGGAAGCGGATCACCGTCGGAGCAGACAAGGCATTCGACACACAGCCTTTCGTCAGCGGCTGCCGCGAACGAGGAATCGTGCCGCACGTTGCGCAGAACACATCCAATCGCCGAAGCCGTATCGACGCACGCACCACGCGACATGCCGGATACGAGGTCAGCCAACGCAAGCGCAAGCTGATCGAGACGCTGTTCGCGGATGCGAAGCAGCACGGGGTGTTGCGCCAGGTGAAGGTTCGCGGGCTCGATCGCGTCGACCTGGCGTTCACGTTGGCGATGATGGCGGCGAATCTGCGGCGCCTCGCGCGGCTGATGTTCATGCCGCCGGCGAGCGCGACGGGATAGGTGCGTCTGGAGCACGCGAATCGGCATGAAAACGGCGGTTATGGTCCTGTAAAGGCAGCTGCGGCCGGCAGAACCGGCCAACATCGCTCGCTCGCCATCGCTTATCGACTGTTTCACGAATCCCGACTTACTATCCGTGGGGGTTTTTCAACAAACTGCTAAGCATCCGCCTGATACGCGGCCCCCAAGTACGCCGCTGCGCGGGAGGAAGCTTGTACCACAGGGGCCGGACTATTCGCGCGGCAGCCTTTCTTACGATAGACCCTGTTGAGGCCTCGCGATGTTCGCCAATTCCTGGAAAACGCCCGAACGGGAGTGCTTGCGCCACAGCTCCTGGCTGGTCCCCGTAGTGTTTACCAACTTGCGGAAAATACTTGAGAGGGCGCCCTTCGCTCTCTGGAACCAGAACAGAAAGATGCTCATAGAGCGGTTTGGATAACGCTTCCCAATTAAAGGTTGTCCGAAAATAATCATGACTGTTCCGCGCGAAGTGCGCCCGACGTCCGGGATTGCGAGTAAGTTCGTTCACTGCCTCAACGAGTTGCGCTGTCCTCGAGAAGTCAACGACGATACCTGCAGCCGATCTGGTTACCACCTCAGCAACGAAATTGGTGTCGTTGGCCAGGATCGGTAAACCGGCCGCCATATACTGCGATAACTTGTTGGGGCAGCAGTTCGCATAGGTCGTTCCGTTCGCCGGGTACGGTATGACCCCGACATCAGCGCAGGCCGCTGTCGCGATCAAGTCCTTCGGTGACACCGCAGCAGGCATCAGCACTCGTGTGCCGAGGAGGCCGCAAGCCTTGGCGATCTTCCGAACTTCGTTTCGCGCGGCACTGTCGGGGCCTTGAAGCACCAGAACGGCTCGCTCATCCGTGCCTGCCCAGGCTTCGACCAGCTTGTCAATGAACCGACCCGTCGCAAAACCACCGAGAAACAGGAAATGACAGCGATCGTCATCACGCTGCGTGGGCGGGCCGCTGTGTTGTTCTCCCACAGGCTCGGCATTGGGTATGCAGTCAAAAACGGTGTCGTACTGATCCGACATCAAGGACGCCAGCCCGGGTGATACGGTCATCGCGTAGTCCACGCCGCGGAGAAGGCGCCCTTCCATGGAAATCCAGAACGACTGCTCGAACTCCGCTGACTCGACATCGGCTTCCGGCCAGTACTCGTGAGCGTCGTACACGACTGGCACGTCGAGAAGCTCCTTCAGTGCAAGCGCGGCGGCAAGCGTATCGAGGTCGGTCGCAATGATCGCGTTGATGGGCCGTGTCGACAAGACGGCTGCGATCAAGGATTCGCTGGTCCGCAGGATGTAGTTGAGATACCAGCGAAACTGGGGGAGTCTTGAGTGGCCGAAAGGCGCCCCGAGTCGATATGCGAGCTCATCGTCGGACAATTCGGTGAGGTGCTTCAGATACAGCAACTCGTTCGCGCCAGCCTGCGAGAGGACGCAGTTCGTCGCGGCGGGGAAGATCCGTGGCCAATACAGCGTAGCTGCACGGGGCGCCTCGACCCGGAGTCGACCATGACTATCTCGCTCCGTACGGAGCAGAGCATCCGGGCGATCAGTGACACCAAACTGATGCACGAGTGCGCGTGAGCCCCCGCCGTGGGTGATCCAGTCAAGTCTGGGGTCGATGCCGAGTTCGTGGGCGGCAATCAACGCAACATGACACGTACCGGGAGCCGACGTGACCGAAGGCTTCAGAGCCCGGCCTTTCGTCTCGAGCGCAACGGCAAGAGCCGTGTCGAAGTCGTCAACAAATGCTTCTATCGAGACCGCGGGGGAAAGCACCACTTCTTCAAAGGCAGCATCGACGATCCTCTTGCGCAACGCGGGGTCAAGCACCGTTTCCACGGCTTCGTCGAGATTTGAATAGTCCCTGTTGAGTGGGAAAAAATGCCGATCCGGAACAAGCAGGCCAGAGTAGCTTCCTGGGTACAGTAATTGAAGCGTTCGCGCAGCGGCGGCTTCGAAGTGCCGCGGGGAGATCTGCCTGTACTCAACCTTGTCTTCAAGATCGGCGAGCCGCTCCAGATAGGCGAGGGCGTAATCGGTGTCGTCCCGGTATGGGCCCAGCTCACGCTCGATCGCCTCGCACCGCGACTCGAGGGTGCCGTCGAGATCAAATACGCTGGCGCCTGACTCGGCACCAAGAGTCGCCTTGCATCGGGCGAGGAAGTCGAACCATCGCGAACCCCCAAACCGGTCTTCCCATTTGCTGGAAATGTCAAGAGTGAGGGCGCGACCCGCGAGGCGCGCGGCCACCTCGTCGCCGATTTTCCGCTTTTCGAAGGCCAGCGTACCGAACGACAGAGGCTGGATCGATCCTCGATAGCCGATATCGATCGGTCGGTCTACCGACGCCACCGAAAGCTCGCGTAGCCACGGAGT
>CANGUQ010000007.1 GCA_947456915.1 Betaproteobacteria bacterium | reverse complement strand
GTCGGCATGCCGGCGACCGCCCAGCTGTTCTTCATGTACGCGACGATGCTGATCGCCGTGCCCACCGGTGTGAAGGTGTTCAACTGGGTGGCGACGATGTGGAAGGGCTCGATGACCTTCGAGACCCCGATGCTGTTCGCCTGCGGCTTCATCTTCGTGTTCACCATGGGCGGCTTCACCGGGCTCATCCTCGCGGTCACGCCGATCGACATCCAGCTGCACGACACCTACTTCGTCGTGGCGCACTTCCACTACGTGCTGGTGGCTGGCTCGCTGTTCGGGCTGTTCGCCGGCGTGTACTACTGGCTGCCGAAGTGGACCGGCCACATGTACGACGAGACGCTGGGCAAGATCCACTTCTGGGCCTCGGTGATCTTCTTCAACGTCACCTTCTTCGTGCAGCACTTCCTCGGCCTCGCCGGCATGCCGCGGCGCGTGCCCGACTACGCGCTGCAGTTCGCCGATTTCAACGCGATCTCGACGGTCGGGGCGTTCCTGTTCGGTATCACCCAGCTGCTGTTCCTGTACATCGTGGTGAAGTGCATCCGCGGTGGCGCGAAGGCGGCGGACAAGCCCTGGGAAGGCGCACAGGGTCTCGAGTGGACGGTGCCTTCGCCGGCGCCGTACCACACCTTCGAGACCCCGCCGGTCGTGCGCTGAGCGGAACCGGGCGAGTCGAGCGGTGCAGATGCCTGCCACCGGACCCGGTTCTTCGGCCGAGGCGTTGCGTCGCCTGCAGCGGCGCAACGCCGTGCGCATGGGTCTGATCCTCGCGGCGGTGGCCGCGGGCGTGTTCGTCGTGTACATCCTGCAGATGGTGCGGGCGCTGTCATGACCGACGTGCACGGCCAGCTGCCTGCAACTGCCGCTCCCGCCACCGATCGCGGGACGCTCATCGCGCAGGACAATCAGGTCACGCTGCGCAAGCTGCTGGTGGTGACGCTGGTGATGTTCGGCTTCGGCTTCGCACTGGTGCCGTTCTACGAGAAGATCTGCGAGGTCACCGGCATCAACCGCATCGTCAAGCGCGACGATCATCGGCCGGCCAACACGCAGGTCGACACCAGTCGGCTGGTGACGGTCGAGTTCGACGCCAACCTGCGCAGCGACCTGCCGTGGACGTTCAGGCCGCTGGAGACCAGCGTCAAGGTGCACCCCGGCGAGATCGCCACCGTCGTCTACGAGGTGTCCAACACCGCCGGACACGCGGTGACCGGGCAGGCGATTCCGAGCTACGGGCCGATGCTCGCCGGACAGTTCTTCCGCAAGCTCGAGTGCTTCTGCTTCGACAAGCAGCAGCTCGACGCTGGCGAGACGCGCCGCATGCCGATCGCGTTCGTCGTCGATCCCGGGTTGCCCGGCGACGTGGGCACGATCACGCTGTCGTTCACCTTCTTCGAAGTCGCCGGACGCGGTGCAGCCAGTGCCAGTCTGACGGCTCCGGCGGCCGGCGCAGCGCCGACCGCCATTCCGTAGCACCCGTTCAACAGAGACCGTTCAGCGACGGTTCGCAGACCGCAGAGTCGACCGGAGTACATCATGAGCCAGCAGGCCACAGCCCCCAGCTACTTCATCCCGCAGCCCTCGACCTGGCCGATCTTCGGTTCGTTCGCGCTGTTCTTCATGGCCATCGGCACGACGCTGTGGATGAACGACATCGGCGCCGGCAAGTACGTGCTGATCCTCGGCCTGTGCGTGCTGTTCTACATGATGTTCGGCTGGTTCGGCGTGGTCTCGCGCGAGAGCGAGAGCGGCCTCTACAGCAAGCGCGTCGACGTGTCGTTTCGCTGGTCGATGAGCTGGTTCATCTTCTCCGAGGTGATGTTCTTCGCCGCGTTCTTCGGCGCGCTGTTCTACATGCGCGTGCTGTCGGTTCCCGGGCTGGGTGATCTGGACAACCGGCTGCTGTGGCCCGACTTCACCCCGGCATGGCCGGTGGCCGGACCCGGCATCACCGAGCGTTTCGAGACGATCCCGGCATTCGGACTGCCGGCGATCAACACCCTGCTGCTGCTCACTTCGGGCGTGACCATCACGCTCGCGCACTGGGCACTGATCGCCAACCAGCGCGCGTCGTGCATCAAGTGGATGATCGCGACGATCGCGCTCGGCACCATCTTCCTGTTCGTGCAGGGCTACGAGTACGCACACGCGTGGCGCGACCTGAACCTGCAGCTCGACATGGGCGCCTACGGGGCGACGTTCTTCATGCTGACGGGCTTTCACGGCTTTCATGTGACGATCGGCACGATCATGCTGATCGTGATCACCGTCCGCCTGTCGAGGGGCCATTTCAGCCCGGAGCAGCACTTCGGCTTCGAAGGGGTGGCCTGGTACTGGCACTTCGTCGACGTCGTCTGGCTGCTGCTGTTCGTCGTCGTCTACGCGCTGTAGTCGCGCCGGCGCGCCAGCAGTCCGGCCGACGGGCCGCCGCACAGCGGCCGCCACGGCGCGGACTTCGTTCGTGCGTGGTCGGTGTCAGGTGATCGTGTAACCCCCGGATGCACGGCTGGGCGCCGGTCCCGCGGTCACTCGTCGCGGCGCGCCGCGACGAAGCAGCGACGCACGCGTCGCGCCGTGGGTCGAGGCCGCACGTCGATGACTGCAGCCCGGACGTCAGACGCCGGAGCCGCGCAGGGTGAGGACGCCGGTATAGTGCGCCAGCATCAGCAGCAGGAACAGCGCGAGCGAGAACCCCACACGCAGCGTCAGCGCGCGTACCGTCCGGGTCGAAGCACCGCCCTTGTCCTTCACCATGAACAGCATGGCCGATGCGAGACTGGCCACGATCAACAGCAGGAACAGCAGGATCACCACCTTCATGCGCTCACCCCCGGGCGTTTCCCGCAGTCTAGCCGATGGACCCGGTGCAGCCGCCGACGGCACGCTTGCCCGCGGCGCCGCGCCGAAGGCCACATCCGCCGCCTACCGGCTGCGCCGGCGGTTTCGCCCGGAACTGGTGCCGACGCTGGTGCTGCTCGCGGTGCTCGCACTGACGCTGTCGGCCGGGCGCTGGCAACTCGGCCGCGCGGAGCAGAAGGTCGAACTGCAGCAGCGCATGGCGGCGGCGGCGGGCGCCCCAGCGGTCGATGCGACCGTGCTCGCGGCGCGCGATCCGGCCGGGTTCGCCTGGCAGCCGGTCAGCGCGGTGGGCCGCTTCGATGCCGCCCGCGTCGTGTTTCTCGACAACCGCCTGCGCGACGGGGTGGCCGGGTATGAAGTGCTCACGCCGCTGCGACTCGCGGGCAGCCACCGCGTGCTGCTGATCAACCGCGGCTGGATCGCGGCCCCGCCACAGCGCGACCGTCTGCCGTCGGTGCGCACGCCCGAGGGCGAGGTGCGCGTGACCGGAGTCGCGGTGCTGCCGAGCGCACGGTTCATGGAACTGCGCGAGGGCACCGACGAAGCCGCGCGCTGGCAGAACTGGACGATCGAGCGGGCACGCAGCCGCTGGAGTCTGGACCTGCTGCCGTTTGCGCTGCTGCTGGAGCAGCCGGCGATGGCCGCGCCGGACGGTGCCGCGCTCGATGACGGGCTGGCGCGCAACTGGCCGCGTCCGGACGTGGGTATCGACAAGCACCGCGGCTACGCCCTGCAGTGGTTCAGCTTCGCGCTGATCGCGGTGGTGGTGTGGGCCGTGCTCGGCCTGCGGCGCGTGCCGGAAGAAGGAGCGGACGATGTCGCCCGGCCTGCGTAGAAAACTGCCGCTCATCGTGCTGGTCGCCGTGTGCGTCACGCCCGCCGTCGGCCCGTATCTGCTCTGGTTCTTCTGGCAGCCGACGAGCTTCAGCAACTACGGTGAACTGGTCGAGCCGCGCGCGCTGCCTTCGGCTGCGCTCGAAGTGCTTGTGCCTGCTGCCCCCGCCGTGGTTCCCGCAGGGAGCGCGACCGCGGCAGCGCCGGCAGTGCCGGCAGTGCCGCCGGCGCTGCGCGGCAAGTGGTTCCTGCTGATGGTCGACGCAGCGCAGTGCGATCAGCGCTGCGAGCGCAAGCTCTATCACCTGCGCCAGCTGCGCACGATGCAGGGCAAGGACATGGACCGCGTCGAGCGCGTCTGGCTGATCGACGATGCGGGCACGCCGGCAGCGCGGCTCGCCGAACCCTACGCCGGCACGCTGCTCGTGCGTGGACCCGATGCCGCGCTGCTCGCGCTGCTGCCGGTCGCCTCGGGCGCACAGCTGCGCGATCACATCTGGCTGGTCGATCCGCTGGGCAACCTGATGATGCGCTATCCGCCCGACGCCGATCCCTCCCGCATCCGCAAGGACATGACCCGGCTTCTCAAGTATTCGAGGATAGGCTGATGTACCGAAAGCTCCTGTTGATCGCGCCGATCTTCACGCTGATCGTGGTGGTGGTGGGTGCGTACACCCGACTCACCGACTCCGGGCTGGGCTGTCCGGACTGGCCCGGCTGCTACGGCCAGCTGACTGCCCCCGACACTCCGGCCGAGATCGCACGCGCCGCGACGCGCTTCCCGGACGCGGAGATCGACCCGTTCAAGGGGTGGGTGGAGATGATTCACCGCTATCTGGCGGGAACGCTCGGCCTGCTGATCCTGTCGATCGCGGTGATCGCGTGGCGGCGCCGTCATCAGGTGGCCGCGATCCCCGGGTTCGGCGGGCGCGATGCGCACTGGTTCGCCACCGGCCTGATGCTGCTGCTGATGGTGCAGGCGCTGCTGGGCAAGTTCACGGTGACGCTCCTGCTCAAGCCCGGTATCGTCACGCTGCACCTGCTGGGCGGCATGCTGATCCTCGCCTTCCTGTTCCGGCTGGCGATCGGCGAGTTCGTTGACCGCGGTGCGGTCGCCGTGCAGCAGGCTGCGAAGCTCGCGCCGTGGGCGGCGCTGGGCATCGCGCTCACGATCGCGCAGATCGTGCTCGGCGGGTGGGTCAGCACCAACTACGCGGCACTGACCTGTCTGGACTTTCCCACCTGTCACGGCACGCTGCTGCCGCCGATGGATTTCCAGCACGGCTTTCACGTGCTGCGCGAACTGGGCGAGGCCCCCGACGGCTCTCCGCTGTCGCACGAGTCGCTGAACGCGATCCAGTGGACGCACCGCGTGGGCGCCCTGGTGCTCACCGCCTTCCTGGGCACCCTCGGCTTGCTCGCCTGGCGCGTACCCGGCCTGCGTGCCGCGGCTGCGTTCATGTTAACTGCGCTCGCTGCGCAGGTGACGATCGGCATCCTGAACGTCGTGTGGCTGCTGCCGCTGTGGCTCGCCACGCTGCACAACTTCGGTGCGGCGATTCTGCTGTGCTCGGTCGTGATGTTAAGATTCATGACCGCGCAGGGGGCAGCCGAACGCGTCGCTGCCGACCTGTCCGTGCGGCCGGCGGCGGCCGTTCGCTGATCGGCGCCGATCGACGCGGATCGATCCCGGCACCCTGCACCCGCCACGACCCTACCTGACCCATGTCCCAGAGTCTCGCCCTGCCCGCCGGCACGCTGCGCCAGTTCTACGAACTGACCAAGCCGCGCGTGGTGTCGCTGATCGTGTTCACCGCGGTCATCGGCATGTTCCTGGCGACCGAGCCGGGGACCCTGCCACCGATCGCGCCGGTGGTGTTCGCCACCATCGGCATCGCCCTGGTGGCCGGAGCAGCGGCCGCGGTCAACTGCCTGATCGAGCAGAAGATCGATGCGGTGATGGCGCGCACGCGGGCACGGCCGCTGCCCAGCGGCTCGCTGACCTCGCTGCAGACCCTCGTGTTCGCCGGCATCGTCGGCGGCGCCGGCCTGCTGATCCTGCACAATCTCGTCAACACGCTGACGATGTGGCTCACCTTCGCCACCTTCGTCGGCTACGCGGTGATCTACACCGTCGTGCTCAAGCCGCTGACACCGCAGAACATCGTGATCGGTGGCGCCTCGGGCGCGATGCCGCCGGTGCTCGGCTGGGCTGCGATCACTGGCGAGGTGGCGCCGGCAGCGCTCGTGCTGTTTCTCATCATCTTCGCGTGGACGCCGCCGCACTTCTGGGCGCTCGCGCTGTACCGCAAGCACGAATATGCCAAGGCCGGCATCCCGATGCTGCCGGTCACCCACGGCGAGCGCTTCACGCAGCTCTCGGTGCTGCTCTACACGGTCATCCTGTTCGCCTGCTCGCTGCTGCCCTTCGCGATCAGGATGAGCGGCTGGGTGTACCTGATCTCGGCGGTGATGCTCGGCGGGGTGTTCCTGCGCTATGCGTGGCGGCTGTACACGAACTACAGCGACTGGCTCGCGCGGCGCACGTTCCGCTACTCGATCCTGTACCTGACGCTGATCTTCGCGGCGCTGCTGATCGATCACTACATCGCCTGAGCGGCGCACGCCGGCGTCGAGCCGGTTCGATCGGGTCACGGGGAGCGGCTGCAGAGGAGCGCTGCAGCGACGTGCCGCAGAGCACGCGCATGGACAGCAAGGGGGAGGGGTGGCAATGGCGCAACGACGCGCAGGCGAGACGATCTCGCCGCTGATGGACACGCTGGCGAACTGGATCGCCGGCACACCGCGACGCTCGCTGCCGGCAGCGGTCACCGAGCGCGCCAAGCTGCATCTGCTCGACACCGTGTCGGCGATGATCTCGGGCGCGCCCCTGCTGCCCGGGAAGCGCGCCCTCGAATACGTGCGTGCACTCGGCGGCACGCCGGAGGCGAGCGTGTTCACCGCGGGCTGGCGCACCAATGCGGTCAACGCCGCGCTGGCCAACGGCATGCTCGCGCACGCCGACGAGACCGACGATGCCTACTATCTCGCGCTGGTGCATCCGGGTTGCGCGGTGGTGCCGGCAGCGCTGGCGATGGCCGAGCGCGAGCGTGCAAGCGGGCGCGAACTGCTGCGCGCGATCGTGCTCGGCTACGACCTGTGCGCGCGTACGTCGAAGGCGCTGGGCATCGAGCACTTTCGCAGCGCCGGCCACTCGACCCACAGTTTCGGCGGCACCTTCGGCGCGGCAGCCGCGGCCGGCGCGCTGGCGCGCCTCGATGCGCGCGCAGCGCGCTATCTGCTCTCGTACACCGCGCAGCAGGCGAGTGGTCTGTCCTGCTGGGCGCGCGACACCGAGCACGTGGAGAAGGCGTTCGACTTCGGTGGCATGCCGGCGCGCAACGGGGTGACCGCGGCGACGATGGCCGCAGCCGGTTTCACCGGCGTCGAGGACGTGTTCAGCGGCGATCGCGGCTTCCTGCACGCGTTCGCGCCTTTCATCCGCCCGCGCGAGTTCGTCGCCGGGCTGGGTACGCGGTTCGACATCATGCACACCGCGATCAAGCGCTGGCCCGTGGGCTATCCGATCCAGGCGCCGCTCGATGCGCTGTCGACGCTGATCGAGCGCCACGCGATCCGCGCCCACGAGGTCGAGCGCGTGCACATCACCGTCGACGAGCAGGGCGCGCGTACGGTGAGCGGTCGCAAGATGGCCGACATCAACCTGCAGCATCTGGTGGCGATCATGCTGCTCGATGGCGACATCAGTTTCGAGGCTTCGCACGACCCGGCGCGCGCGCGCGATCGTTCGGTGGCGGCGCTCAGGGAGAAGGTGGAACTGGTGGGCAGCGCGGCGCTGTCGCGGGCGAAGACGACGCAGGCGATCGTCGAGATCGAGTTCCGGCGCACGGATCCGGCGACCGGCCGGGCGCAGGCGCGCCGCGAGCGGCATCACACCCGCGCGGTGCTGGGCAGTGCGACGCGCCCGATGAATCGCGCCGACCTCGAGCGCAAGTGCCGGCCGCTGCTCGCGCCCGCACTCGGTGCGCGGCGCGCGCAGGCGCTCATCGCCGCGGTCTGGCGACTGGACCGCGTCGCCGATCTGCGGCCGCTGTTCGGACTGCTGCGGGGGTGATCGCGATGGCGGGGGGTATCCCGCCGAACCGAGCTGCGCGCATGCAGCGCGCGGTACTTCAGGATCTCAGGTCTGGATCGAGGATAGCGCCATGCGTTTCTTTCAACCGCCGACCGAACTCGTCGCCGAGGTGTTCGCGACGATCCCGGACTCGCTGCGCAGAAGCGGCGAGCCGTCGAGCTGGATCGACGCCAATCATCCGGGCGCGAAGCTCGGCTGCTTTCTCGAAGGGCCCGCATTCGATCGTGCCGGCAACCTGTACGTGGTCGACATTCCGTACGGCCGCATCTTCCGCATCACCCCCGACGCGCAGGTGAGCGTCGCGGCGCAGTACGACGGCTGGCCCAACGGCCTCGCCATCCACCGCGACGGCCGGCTGTTCATCTGCGACTACCGGCACGGAGTGATGGTGTGCGACCCGCAGACCGGCCGCGTGCAGCCCTGGCTCACCCACGCACGCTCCGAAGGGTTCAAGGGTGTCAACGACCTGGTGTTCGCTGCCAGCGGCGATCTGTACTTCACCGATCAGGGACAGACCGGCGTGCACGATCCCAGCGGGCGGGTCTGGCGCGCGCAGCCCGATGGACGGCTCGAGTGCCTGATCGGCAACGGGCCCAGCCCGAACGGGATCGCGCTCACCCCGGACGAGTCGGCGCTGTACGTCGCGATGACGCGTACCAACTGCATGTGGCATCTGCCGCTGCGCGATGGCACGCCGAGCAAGGGCGGCGTATTCGCGTACCTGCCGGGCATGCACGGCCCGGACGGACTGGCGGTGGATGCCGCTGGCAATCTGGCGGTGGGGCACGCCCGCGTGGGCATCGTGTGGATCATCAGCCCGGCTGGCGAGATGCTGTACGCGATCCGCGCCGCCGATGGCGGCGGGCGGCTCACCAACATGGCGTACGGCGGCCCGCAGAACCGCCACCTGTACATCACCGATTCCTATCGCGGCACGATCCTGCGCTGCGAGCTGCCGGTGCCCGGACACCTCCTGTACTCGCATCGATGAGGACGCAGGCATGAGCATGACGACGATCGCAGCACGTCCCGCGCCAGCGGCAGCGGCAGCGCGTGCGCCGTCACTGCCGCTGCCGACCCTGCTCGCAGCCGCCTCGCTCGCGCTGCTGGGGATCGCGCCGATGCCGGGCTGGACGCAGCCGGGCGCGTGGCCGGGGAAGCCGATTCGCATCGTCGTGCCGACTTCTCCGGGAGGCGGCACCGACATCGTCACCCGCATCCTCGCGCAGAAGCTCTCCGAGTCGCTGGCGCAGTCGGTGCTGGTGGAGAACCGTCCGGGCGCCGGGCAGATTCTGGGCACGGAATTCGTCGCGCGCGCGCCGGCCGATGGCTACACCCAGCTGATGGCGGCCAGTGCGATCGTGCTGAATCAGGTACTGGCGAAGAAGCCGCCATACGACACGCTGCGCGACTTCGTCCCGGTCACCCTCGCCGCATCGCTGCCGAACGTGCTCACCGTGCATCCGAGCCTGCCGGTGAAGTCGGTGAAGGAACTGATCGCGCTGGCGAAGGCAAAGCCCGGGCTGCTCAACTACAGCTCGGCTGGCGCCGGCACCTCGCCGCACATGTCGATGGAACTGTTTCTCGCGATGGCCGGTATCGATGTCGCGCACATCGCCTACAAGGGCACCGGGCCGGCGACGACCGATCTCATCGCCGGTCACGTCCAGCTGTCGATGCCCAACACGCTGACGGCCGCGCCGTTCCTGCGTGCCGGCAAGCTGCGCGCACTCGGGGTCACCAGCGCGAAGCGCGCTGCCGGTCTGCCCGGCGTGCCGACGATCGCCGAGGCAGGCTTGCCCGGCTACGAGGCGATCCAGTGGTACGGCCTGTTTGCGCCCGCCGGGACCGCGCGCGAGATCGTCGCACGCACGCAGAGCGAGGTTGCGCGCGCGTTGCTGCTGCCCGACGTGGGCGAGCGCCTTGCCGCCGACGGCGCCGAGGCGGTCGGCAACCGTCCCGAGGAATTCGCCGCGTACATCCGCGCCGAGATCGACAAGTGGACGCGGGTGGTCAAGGCGGCGAAGCTGTCGCTGGAGTGAGCGGCCGCGCCCGGCACGCCGGGCGCAACGTGATGCCGGCGGCTGCAGGGTCCTCGACCGGATCGAGCGCGCCGGCGACTTCTCTCGCGTAAGCTCGTGGCCGCGCAGTGCAGTCCTCCCGCCCGGCGCCGCCACGGCGCCCTACCCTCGCTCCGAACGTATTCCGATGCCCACGATCGACACGCACGCCCACTTCTTTCCCCAGACCTTCATCGATCTGGTCGCACGCCACGGCGCGCGCTGCGGCGCGACGGTGACTACCGATGCCTCCGGTGCGCACTTCATCCAGGTCGGCCTCGCGCTGCGCACCGGGCCGATCACCTCCGGCTTCATCGACCTCGCCGAGCGGCTCGCCTTCATGGACCGGATGGGTCTGGACATGCACGCGCTGTCGATGACGCAGCCGATGGTGTACTGGGCCGACGACGACCTCGGCTTGCAGCTCGCGGCAGCGGTGAACGACGCGATCAGCGCTGCGCACATCGCGCACCCGTCGCGCTTCATCGGCTTCGCGCATCTGCCGTTCCAGAACGTCCGCCTCGCGCTGGAGGAGCTCGAGCGCGCTGCGAAGTTGCCCGGTATCCGCGGCGTCTACATGGCCACCGCCGTGCGCGACCGGGAACTCTCCGATCGCAGCTTCTTCCCGGTGTATGCCCGGATGGAGGAACTCGGTCTGCCGCTGTTCCTGCATCCGATGATGATCAACAACGAACGACTGAAGCAGTGGTACCTGATCAACACGCTGGGCAATCCGTTCGACGTGGCGATCGCCGCCTCGCACCTGATATTCGGCGGCGTGCTCGACGCGTTTCCGAAACTCGAGGTGTCGCTGCCGCACGCGGGCGGGGCGTTGCCGATACTGCGTGGACGTCTCGACCAGGGCTTCAACGTGCGTCCCGAGTGCAAGCATCTGCCGCGTCCACCCAGCGAGTACCTGAAGCGGTTCACCTACGACACGATCAGCTACTGTCCCGAGGTGATGGAGTACCTGGTGAAGCTGGTGGGCACCGACCGCATCCTGATGGGCAGCGACTACTGCTTCGACATCGCGCACAACGACCCGGTCGGTGTCGTGCACGAGATCACCACGCTCGATGCCAGTCAGCGCGAGCAGGTGCTGTGGGGAAATGCGGCGCGGCTGCTGCGCCTGTAGCCGTCCCCGGGGCTGCCGGGTGCAGGCACCGGGGCAGCTACAGGCGCAGCAGTCGCGTCGCGATCAGCCCGAGCACGAGCATCGCGGCCGCGAAGGCAGTCCACGACTGATCGTTGTCCGACTTCGCTTCATTGGCGCTCGTCGATTCACCTCGGGCCCGGTGAAATCAGCGCGTGCCCGGAAGATCCGCGAGGCGGACACTCGAGCCGCCCCGTGCCGTCGCGGCCTCACTGGGCGAGAACGAATCGAGCCGGCTGATGGATCCTGATCAGGCGGGCCGTGCCGCTCTTGCGGTCCACGAGGGATCCGGAGTGGTCGCGATCGAAAGACCTGCGGTGCCTCGTGCTGCGCGGGGCTCGGCGTGGAGCGTCGCGCGCTGTGCATTCCCGCGCGTGATGCTGCCTTGCGGGCGCGGGGCAGTCACCGGTCCGAGGAATGGCCGCAGGTTCCTGCGTAACGTGGTCCAGAGGTCAGGCGCGGCCTGCCTCGCGGATACCGGCGCCGCGTCGTCCGCCCGGACGTCGAGGCCGTCGGCGGTTGACACCGCCCGCAGCACGCGGAAGCAGTCTCCAGCCTGAGGATCCGGGCCGGGCTGTCTCGCGACCATGACCAGTTGACCGACCCGGGCGGGTCCCGGCGCCACGCAGAGTGGAATGACACCGAACCTGTCCGGGATGCCGTGTTCCGCCGCTGCGCGCAGGGCGTTCGCCTTCACGAAACGGATACCGCTGAGCTCGAGGGCGGGTGCCTTCGGTCTGGAGCGGTCGAAGACGTAACCCAGAGTCTCCGACGGCCCCTCGTCCGAGGTACATTGCAGCAGCGTGATCCCGCTCGACTCGCTGTAGGCGGCGAGCACTGAACGCCCGGCGCACGGTGCGACGACGAGCCGGGACTCGAGCACGTTGAAGCCGCAGACACCCGACTCGCACTCGAACCGCGCAACGGCTGCAGCGGCATGGCAGTCCACGGACAACAGCAGACACCAGAGCGCAAGCCACGCACGCCGGCCGCCACTGCGAACCCCCTCAGAGCCCGGCGACTGTCTTGGTCCCATGTTCTGTGATCAGAGCGTACTGCGGGTTGTTGCGCTTCTTGGTGACCTTGTTTTCCGTCGATTCGAAGGCGCCGCCGCTCAGGATGCCCATGCGCCGGCTGATGCAGTCCGATACCCATTCGGCTTTCGCCGAGCGCCCGCGCTCGACGGCAGCGATCTCCATGAGCGCGCGCTGTGTGTCGGGTTTCTCCGACTTCACCCGCGACTCGATTGCATCGATCGCCTTGTCGATGTTCCCTTGCTGAACGCACAGATCGAACAGCGCGGCATAGCTGCGAAACTCGACCCTGGAAAGCAAGTCAGGGCTCATCTTCCGCAGCAGCGCGATGACCGACACCACTGCAGGGTGGTACTTGGCGCTCGCCTGCTCGCGCTGGATCTGGTTGAACACCGGGTTGGAGCCGATGGCCTTGAACGCTGCGCTCCAGGCCTCGCGGTCCTTCTTGATCAGGTCGCGCGCCCATTTGAGCTGGTCCGCCTTGCTGTTGGAATTCAGTGCAGCCTTCAGGGTCGGGTAGTCCGCGCTCTCCGGGAAACAGGCCGCAAAGGCGACTTCACCGGCGGTCTGCATCTTCTTGAGCAGGGGGCCCAGCGTATTCGAGCCGAAGTTCCACTGGATCAGGCCGAACGAGGTGCCCATCCCGTCGAAGTCATCTGCGAGGGCTGCGTAGTTCATCGACTTTCCGCCCTCGAACACGGTCGTGATCATCAGCGCCATCTCCTGCGCCCGCGCCAGCTCGATTTCCGGGACAGCGGCGGTCTGGGTGGGCGGCGACGCCGAGCCCGGCGCCGCGGCTGGGGCGGCGGCTGGCGGCGGGGACGTGCCATGGCGTGCTCTCCCGATGACGCCGATGCTGCGAAGGGCAGCTTCGACGATATCGTCCAGGTCGGGATCGGCCCAGTCACGCAGACCGAGCGCGCCAGGCGTATTGCCTAGCAGCGACGTGGCGTTGGGATCTCCCTGGTCGAGCAGACCCAGCGTACCCGAGGTCCTGTCCGGAACCTGGCAGACGCCGAAAGGGGGATTGAGCGGGCCAGGACGAGAGGCGTGGGCCATGATCCGGTGCGAGAAAAACGAGGCAGGGATGAGCACACTGACGCGCGAAGGATAGCGCTGCGGAAAGGCCGGCAGCAACCGCAGCCCGGCGAGGCGACGAATCTGCGCAGGGCTGCTTGGCGACGCCGTGGTCGGCTGCGCCGAGTTGTGTCGCCTTGCCGAATGTCGAGCACGCCTCGGCGGCGGGTCGTCGCCTCCTCTGCGCTCGGGAGCGCCGTCGTCGCCCATTGCACGCCCCCTCCGACTGTGGAGTGCAGATGCCGTCCTGTCACGCGCCACGTCGCGCGAACCCGCGTGCGCGTGTTCCCGACCCCACGCACGATCGACCGCGTGTGCCTCGGCCTCGAGTCATCCGGTGGCGCAGCGCAGTTGACAATGCGGGCTTCGGTAGTAGAGTGCGGTCAGGGAAACCGCTTCCCGGCGTGATCAGTCCAGGGCAGCTGCGCTGTGCCCTGGCAGGCAGGAACGGGAAAGCGGGAGACGTGCCGAGGGGGTACGGATCTCCCGCGCACGGGTCGAGCGGTCGAGGGAGGAGAACAGCGCTCGGACGGCTTCGGACCGTCGGGCAGGGCGCGCGCGTGGTGGCCGGGTCGATCACTGCGACCGCATGACGATCGGGACTGGCTGTCGGGGCACGCTGCAGGAGTACGGCACGACCGGGTACGGGTGAGTTCGTGGACGTCGCCCGCGAAACGCCGGTGTCGGGCGTTGCGGATCGGGAAGTCGCCCGTTGCCGCGCCCGAGCGGCGACGTGCGGCAGCATGCGGACGACGCGGGCACCGGAGCGGGCCTCGGGAGGGATATGTACAGAGTCAACATGATCGTCAATGGCGAGGAAGTCGATTCCGACGTGGAAGGCCGTACGTTGCTGGTGCACTTCCTTCGCAACCACCTGAAGCTGACCGGCACGCACGTGGGCTGTGACACGAGCCAGTGCGGTGCCTGTACCGTTCACCTCGACGGCATCGCAGTGAAGTCGTGCAGCGTGCTGGCCGTGGCGTGCCGGGGCAGATCGGTGACCACCATCGAAGGCCTCGCCAGCGACGGCGCGCTTCATCCGATGCAGGCTGCATTTCGCGACAACCACGCGCTCCAGTGCGGCTTCTGCACCCCGGGAATGATCATGTCCTCGGTCGACATGGTGCGTCGTCTCGGGCACGAACTCGACGAACACACGATTCGGGAGCAGCTCGAGGGCAACATCTGCCGCTGCACCGGTTATCACAACATCGTCAAGGCGATCCAGTGCGGCGCGAGAAACTCGGCGGCGGCCACGCAGCAGAGCGCTGCAGCGCGGGCTGCGCCCGCGGCCGCAGGGCGATGATCGGGCACTGACCGTACCAGCGCCACTCCGGACCCATGTACGACTTCGCGTATCACCAACCCACACACCTTGCGCAGGCGGCCGAGCTGCTGCAGTCGGACGCGGAAGCGAGGCTGCTGGCCGGCGGCATGAGCCTGCTGCCGAGCCTGAAGCTGCGGCTTGCCAGAACCCCGGCGCTGATCGACCTCGGTGCGATCGCGCCCCTTGCCGGCATCCGGCACGACGCAGCGATGCTCGCTCTTGGCGCCATGACGACGCATGCCGCAGTGGCGTCCTCCGCGCTGGTCCAGTCCCTGGTTCCCGGCCTGGCACGCCTCGCCGCAGGCATCGGCGATCCGATGGTCCGCAATCGCGGCACGGTCGGGGGCTCGGTCGCCAACGCGGATCCTGCGGCGGATTACCCTGCCGCGGTGCTCGCCCTCGATGCGCTGATCGTCACCCAGCGCCGGGAGATCGCAGCGCAGGCGTTCTTCACGGGGCTCTACGAGACTGCGCTCGCGCCCGACGAGATCATCACCGAGGTGCGCTTCCCGGTGCCGCGCTGCGCCGGTTACGCCAAGCTGAGGCACCCGGCGTCGCGCTTCGCCGTCATGGGCGTGATGGTGGCAAGGAGTGCAAGCGACGAGGTTCGGGTGGCCGTTACCGGAGCCGGCCCGCGGGTATTCAGGGTGGAGGCCGCCGAGGCGGCCCTGAGCCGCCGCTTCGACCCGGCGGCTCTGGACGAAGTCAGTCTGGATCCCGTGCAGCTCATGGCCGACATTCACGGCAGTGCCGAATACCGTGCGCTCTGCTTCAGGCCGCTGGCGAAGAAGGCACTCGCTGATGCCGTTCGCTCCGGCGGCGAAAGGGGGCAGGGATGAACGCCGCGCCCGTGGCGAACGGCATCGGTGCGTCGGTGGTGCGCAAGGAGGACTTGCGGCTGATCACCGGCCGTGGGCGCTTCAGCGACGACGTCTCGATCGATGGACAGGCATACGCAGTGATGGTGCGATCGCCCCACGCGCATGCCCGCGTGCTCCGTGTCCGCACGCAGGCGGCGCGGGCGCTCGACGGCATCGTCGCCGTGTTCACTGGCGAGGACATGCTGGCCGACGGCGTCACGGCGATCCCCCACACGCCGTTCGGGCTGGGTACCGCCGACATTCCGATCGTCAATCAGGACGGCTCGCCGATCAGGACATCGGCTCATCACGCCATGGCGCACGACCGTGTCCGTCACGTGGGTGAGGTGGTGGCGGTCGTCATCGGCCGCAGCGTCGAGCTGGCCAGGGACGGCGCCGAACTCGTCGATGTGGACTACGAGGTCCTGCCGTCGGTGACGAGCACGCGTGCTGCGGTCGAGCCCGGTGTCACGAGCCTCTGGGACCATCTGGACTCGAACGTCTGCATCGACGCGCGCCTGGGGGAGCCCGCAAAGGCCGCCGCGATCTTCGAGGACGCGGCTCATGTCGTTCACCTCGACACGTGGATACAGCGGGTGACCGGGGTTCCGATGGAGCCGCGCTCGACCCTCGCAAGTTACGACCCCGTCGCGCGGACCTATCTGGTCCACACCTGCTGCAGCGGCGCCGTTCGCGTCAAGAACGATCTGGCGACGGTCCTGGGCGTGGCGCCGGAGTCGATCCGCGTGGTCGTCGGCGACGTGGGCGGACATTTCGGTTCGCGTGGAGTACTCGACCCGGAGTGTGCGATCACCACGTGGGCAGCGAGCAAGGCCGGGTGCCCGGTCAAGTGGACCAGTGATCGCAGCGAGGGCTTTCTCGGCGATTACCAGGGTCGCGATCTGGTGGTCACGGCTGAGCTCGCGCTGGACGAGGACGGCAACTTCCTCGCGATGCGTGGATCGAACATCAGCAATCTGGGCGCCTACACGGTCAGCTTCCAGCCGATGCAGAAGGGCGTGGAGATCATGACCAGCCTGTACCGGGTCCCGGTGGTCGATTTCCGGGTCAGGGCCGTCCTCAGCAATACCCCTCCGACGCGCCCCTATCGCAGCGCGGGCCGCCCCGAGGTCATGTACGTGATGGAGCGCCTGATCGATCTGGCTGCACTGGAATGCGGCTTCGACCGCATCGAGCTGCGTCGGCGCAATCTGATCGCGCCTCACGAACTGCCCTACGTCAATCCGTTCGGCATGGTCTACGACAACGGCGACTACCTGGAGTCGATGCAAGCCGCCTTGCGTCTGGGGGACTGGGACAACTTCGAGCTGCGCCGGCAGCACTCCCGCAGCCAGGGCAGGTGTCGAGGCATCGGTGTGGCCAATTACGTGGACACGGGCACCGGCGCTCCCAGAGAGCGCGCCGAGATGACCGTGCGCGCCGATGGCCGGGTAGACGTGATCATCGGGACAGTGTCCACGGGCCAGGGCCACGAGACCAGTTTCGCGCAACTGGTCACGCAGTGGCTCGATGTGCCGATCGACAGCGTGCGCATCCTCACCGGTGACACGGCCTTCGTCAAGGTCGGTGGCGGTACCCATTCGGGCCGGGGAATGCGCTTTGCCAGCATGGTGATCTTCGAGTGCGTGCAGGACATCATCGCGCAAGGCCGCCGGATCGCCGCCGCCGCGCTGGGATCCCCGCCCGAGGACATTCGCTTCGAGCGGGGGCGCTTCGTGCGCGCGAACGGCAGTGCGTCGCTCGGCTTGTTCGAGGTGGCCGCGGCAGCCGCGGCCCGCGAGCAGGCGGCGAGCGAGTCGGCTGCCGGATTGCACGCCGTGTCGGACATCACCAGCAACACACCTGCCTTTCCCTACGGCAGTCACGTCTGCGAAGTGGAGATCGATCCACAACTGGGGACCGTGCAGATCTGCAGCTATGCCGCAGTCGATGACGTCGGCGTGGCCATCAATCCGATGATCGTCGACGGACAGACGCATGGCGGCATCGCACAGGGCGCAGGCCAGGCCCTGATGGAGCAATGCTTCTACGAAGCCGCCACCGGGCAACTGCTGTCGGGGTCCTTCATGGACTACGCCATGCCGCGGGCGGACGCCTTTCCCTTCTTCTCGACCCTGATCAGCGAGGTGCCGAGTTCCAGTCATCCTCTCGGCATCCGGCCCGGGGGCGAAGGCGGGACGACTCCGGCGCTGGGGGCCGTGATCAACGCCATCACCCACGCCCTGTCCGAATACGGCGTTCGTCACGTCGAGATGCCCGCCACGCCCGAGCGCATCCTGCGTGCGATCCACGGACCTGCCGCGCTGCCGCCGTCAGCGGCTCACGGCAATGCCTAGTCCCTCACTTCCATCGCCGGCCTGATCCGGGTTCCGTACTGCCATGCCGCAAGCGATCAGCTTCAACAGCGCGATCCACTACGAGGTCATCGACGCGGTGGCGCCAGCCTCGACCGATCCCGCAACGGTCCTGTTCATCCACGGGATCGGCGCGCACCGTGCGATCTGGCGCGACTGGCTTCCCCACCTGATCGGCGGCTACCGTGTGGTCAGCTTCGATCTGAGGGGATACGGCCTGTCGCGGGAGTCGGCGCCGGACTTCCAGTGGTGTCTGAGAAACCTCGCCGCCGATGCGATTGCAGTAGCCGACGCGGTGGGGCCGGGTCCGGTGCACCTGGTCGGCGAGTCCATCGGGGGCACGATCGCGCTCGAGGCGGCGATCGGTTTCCCGGATCGATGCGCCAGCATCACCGTCAGCAATGGCGGACACGTGGGTTCGTCCATCGAGCGCGTCCGGGCGTGGGACGAACAGATTCGAACCGGCGGCATCAAGGCCTGGTCCGACGACTTCATGCAGCAGCGCTTCCACCCCGGTGCCCTCTCGCCCCGGCAACGGGCGTGGTACGGCAAGGTGCAAGAGGCGTGGGAGCATGCCTCGATCATGAACCTGCTGACGGTGCTCGTCGGGACCGACCTCAGGCCGCGACTGGGCGAGATCGCCTGTCCGGTGCTGATCCTGCATCCCGACGACAGCCCGTTCATCCCGGTCGAAATCGCGGTCGATCTCTATCGCCGTCTGCAGAGGGCGCAGCTGCAGGTCATCGCCGGTTCACGCCACGGAATGCCCTACTCGCACAGCCGGGAATGTGCCGTCGCCCTGCGGAAGTTTCTCGATCATCTGCCGCCGCCTGCCTGAAGGTGCAGTCGTCTTGCCGGGTGTGTGTGGCGATCATGCACGGAGGTGTCCCATGAACATGTTTCGATCGTTTTCGATGCTCGTCCTCGGCTGGCTTGCCCTGATCGGCGCGGCCGCGGCACAGCAGGCGTATCCCAATCGCCTGATCACCGTCGTGGTGCCCTATGCGCCAGGGGGGTACTACGATTCGATTGCCCGGGTGGTGGCACCGCGGCTCGCCGAGGTGCTGGGGCAGTCGGTCATCGTCGAGAACAAGGCCGGTGCGAGCGGAATTCTCGGCACCGAGTTCGTCGCCAGGGCCGCGCCCAACGGGTACACGATCATGGTCGGTGGCATCGGTCCCCACTCGATCAATCCCAGCCTGTTCAGCAAGCTTCCATACGATCCGGTCAAGGACTTCGCGCCGATCTCCCTGGCAGCGACCGCGCCGAACATCCTGGTGGTGCCGGCAGGCTCTGCGCTCAGAAGCGTGGCCGATCTGGTCGCTGCAGCCAGCGCAAAGCCCGGAACCCTGAACTACGCCTCCGCGGGGTCGGGAACGTCCGCCCACCTCGCCGCCGAGATGTTCGCCTCTGCCGCGAGGGTGAAGCTCAACCACATCCCCTACAAGGGCAGTGGCCCGGCCGTCCTGGCGATTCTGGCTGGCGAGACGAACATGCTGTTCGGTACTGCGACCGATGTGTTCCGGCACATCCGGTCCGGCAAGCTTCGTGCTCTGGCGGTCACCAGCAATCAGAGGATTCCTGCATTTCCGGACACGCCCACGCTGGCCGAGGCTGGCGTGCCCAACGCGGTGGCGGCCGGGTGGTACGGCTTCTTCGCGCCAGCCGATACGCCGAAAGACGTGATCTCCGTGCTCAGCAACTCGATCAACAAGGTGCTGCAGTCGCCGGCAGTCAAGTCCGTGCTGTCGGTCGAGGGAACCGCCGAAGTCATCGGCAGCACCCCGGAAGTTCTGGCGAGCTTTCTGCAGGCCGAGATCGTCAAGTGGCGCGAAGTGGTCAGGATATCCGGCGCCAAGGCCGACTGACACGGCCCCGGGCGGTCGCCGCTGCGTGAGGCGTCGGTCGATACGCTCAAGCGGACCGTCGTGCGCCCTGCATCGATCCGCCAGGCCTGGACGAGCGTCGAGGCCCGCGGGCTTGCGTCGTAGCGGGTGACCGGACCCCGGGTGCGCGGGCCGACCCGCCAGTCCCGTGTCGATCGGGTCTGGTGCGGGCGGGCAGGCAGGTCATGCCGTGACGCCGTGCGAGCGCGATCCCGACGGGTCACGCGAGCTGGCCCGAGGCCGCGTGGCGTGGGGCCGGCGACGACGAGCAGCCGGCACGTTTCTCAGGCCGTCAGCCACTTCGCGTACTGGTAGTAGAGCGGCAAGCCGACCAGCAGGTTGAATGGCAGCGTGACGCCCAGCGACGACGTGAGCTAGATGCCGGGGTTGGCCTCGGGCAGGGACGCGCGGCAGGCTGCCGGCGCGTCGATGAACGAGGCGCTCGCACAGATGGCACCGAACACGAATGCACCGCCCACGCCCAGCCCGATGGTGTGACCCAGGGTGACTCCAGTCACGCCGTTGACGACAGGCATTAGGATGCCGAAGGCGAGCATGAACGGTCCGACCGCACGGAACGCCTGCGCCTGCCGCGCTGCGGTGATGCCCATCTCGAGCAGGAACAGCGTGAGCATGCCGCGAAACAGACCCTCGCAGAACGGCTGGATCTGTTTCCACTGCGGCTCGGTGGCGAGATAGCCGATCGTCATGCCGCCGAGCAGCAGCAGGATGCCGCGGCCACGGTCTGCGCCCAGCCTTGCGCCGACCACGGTCAGCCTGCTGCGCGAGCGGTGCGAATCCGCCTTCCACCGCTTCGGATCATCCCGCCGTTGCGTACCGCGCGCAACGGCTGGCGCGATCGCAGACCGCGATCGGCACGCCTTGTGCAAGCACGAGATCGATAGGCTGAGTGACTTCATGCGCACGCTCGTCTGCCGCGCACTGCATGCGCCGAGGCGAGTACGCAGTCCCCTGGCGCCAGCGTTCGCCGGCGGCATCACTCGTGCCCCGCGGTCGATCATCCGGTGTGCTGCCGTGCGGCGCCGCGCACGGCATCGACCTCGCCGTCACGGTCGCGCGCTGTCCTCCCTGCGCGCCGGCGCCGGTGCGTGGGCACCGGCGCCCGAAGCAGCGCGAACCCGGGCGATCGCGGTGGCACGCAGGGGAGCGTTCAGGCTCAGTCCACCGTGAGCTTCGCCTGCTTGATCACCTTGCTCCAGCGCGCGATCTCCGACTTCGTGAATGCGGCCAGACGCGCGGCGTCGCCGCCGATCATCTCGATGCCCTGGCTGGAGGCCTTCTCGCGCACTTCGGCCATGCCGGCGATCTTCACTGCGTCGGCCGAGATGCGCGTGATGATCTCCTTCGGCGTGCCGGCGGGTGCATACAGTCCGTACCAGGTGTCGATGGAGATCGGCAACCCGAGTTCGGTCATCGTCGGCACTTCCGGTGCGATCGACGAGCGTCGCTCGCTGGCGAGCCCGAGTGCGCGCAGCTTGCCGGTGCGCACGTGCGGGATCGGCGAGATGATCACATTGAACGCGACGGCCACTTCGCCCGAGAGCAGCGCGGTGAGCGCCGGGCCTGCGCCCTTGAACGGAACGTGGACGATGTCGATGCCGGTGAGCAGCCTGAGCTGCTCGGCGGCCAGGTGCTGCGGGCTGCCGCTGCCGTTGGAGGCGTAGGCGATCTGCCCCGGGCGCGCCTTGGCGAAGGCGATGAATTCCTTCAGCGACTTCACCGGTACCGAAGCGTGCACGGCGAGCAGGTTCGGCTGCACGGCAACGAGCGAGATCGCATCGAAGTCGCGGATCGGATCGAACGGCAGATTCGGATACAACCCGACCGACAGCGCCTGCGGGCCGATGCCGCCCATCAGCAGCGTGTAGCCGTCGGCCGGGGATTTCGCGACCAGTTCCGAGCCGATGTTGCCGTTGGCGCCCGGCCGGT
>CANGUQ010000006.1 GCA_947456915.1 Betaproteobacteria bacterium | reverse complement strand
CACGGAGTGACATAGCCGGTCAACATCCGCCTGAACATCGGGGTCCCTGCGACTTCAGCGGGATATACGAGCGGCAACGAGGCGGCGGGGAGGCAGGTGAACACCACGTCGATGCCACGGGTTCCGATCCAGCGCGCGGTATCGACACAGCGGTACTGCTCATCCTGCTTCATCAGAACCTTCACGCCGGGATAGTCGGCGAGCTTTACGCGTGTGTGACTATCGAGCGATTCGAGATTTCGGACGTTGTAGGCAAGGGAATTGTGAAAGACGATGACATCGAACTCGTTCAGATCGACGTTCGGATGCAGCATCAGGAATCCGAACGCATCACGTCGATGCTCGAACAGGTTCACTACAGTGACAGGAAACTTGGAGAGCGACTGCAGGTAGGCGATCAGTTCTGGAACTGTTGAAATTCCCTTCGGATCGTAGAAGCAGAGCAATAGCACCGTTTCCGGACGCACTCCTGCTCGACGCGGGCCTTGCGATGGGAACTTCACTTTTCGCAAAGCTACCCTCCTCAACCAGTGTGGGGATCAAGGACGAGATCGACGCCAGCCGGATACCCGCGCCAGATGGGTCTTCGCCGATCGTCGTGTGTGTGCTATGCCAACGAAGCCGAGAAAGTCTCGAGTGTCCGAAAGGCGCCCCGAAGCGATATGCGAGCTCATCGTCGGACAATTCACGAGAACCTTCAACAGGACCTGAGAATGGTCTGTAGCCTGTGCCGGACTGACTGAGGCACTACGTTCCGCCACAGCATTCGTACAGCCCTGAACGCCAAGCCAGACTTTTCGGGTGCCTGCCCAGCCGTGTCGAGGAACACCTGCGCGCGGGTGCGCAGGCCTGCCCGCAACGAAACAGGCAACATGCGCCATAAAGCTCCCAGCATCCGAGTGCGCTTCGATCGGGTCTGAAGCCTCAGCAGCAACGCAGCGGGAAGCCTTGCCTCCACACCGGCTGCCATCTGCTCCCGCTGCAAATCGTCAGAAAGGATGCTGCTGGTCAGCGCGAAGCCCGCTGGATGTGTTGGCGCAACGAAGCGAATGGCACCATCGGCCGCGCGTACGGCCACCGGTACGGCGAACAGGGTCGCCCGGCGCCGGCTTGGCAGGTTCGCCGCGATATCGCGCTCGATACCCTCGACAAAAGCGCGATAGGAGTAGCGCCCCGAAGCGATGCACTCATCGTACGCGCGCGCCGTAAGCGTTTCGAGGTAGTTCAGGTCTTCCAGCCTGGCGAAGACTTCGTCCGCATTCGACAAGTCCTTGCGCAAGGGAATGTAGTGCCGTTCCGGTACAACCACGCCCGAGTACTCACCTTCGAAGAGGACGAGCGCAGTGCGAAGCCGCATGGCCTCGAAGATCTTCGGAGACACCTGGTTCATGCGCACCCGGCCTTCGTGGGGAGCGACAAACCGGCGGTGCAACTCGTCGAATGCTACATCGGGTTCCCGTGCCTGCGCGGCATCCACCGCGGCACGCAAGGACCCATCGTCATCGAAGACGTTCGCCCCGCTCTCGGTGCCAAGCGTGGCTCGGGCGGACCCGAGGAATCGATACCAGTCGCTGCCGTAGATCCGCCGCGCGTCGTCAACCTCGATATCCACCAGCACGCCGCGCTCGGCGGCAAGCCGCTTCATCTCGACGCCGATCCGCCATTTTTCGCGCCCAAGCAAACCGTATACGGCGGGTAGTTCTCGGCCGCGATACGCGATACGGACGGCTCGCTCAGCCATCGGCACGGTCGCCGATTCCAGCGCTGGATCTTCTGGGACGTAACCGGTCAGCGTGGGAAGAAAAGCGGTCCGCGGAAACCGTTCCGCCGGATACACGAGCTGACGCCCGTCTTCGGGCACGCACGTATAAACGATATTGTAACCGATGCGCTCGAACATACCCCGCGTATGCTCGGCAAGATCATATTCGTCCTGGATGAACGCGATCTTCAGGCCTTCGTAAGCCACCAGCTTTCGTACGAGCGGTTCCGAAAAGTGCCAATCGAGGCAGTGACGGATGCTGTAGTGCGTGATGATGACATCGAAGATGTTTAGATCGAATACATCGTCGATTGTGTTTTCAGGCACCGCCCACGAGGAGGATGCAGGAAGATAGAAAACCTGATGTCGTGAATAGCGCTTGAACGCATTAAGGTGCTCATACACTGTCTTTGTGAAGGTGCTGCGCTCATCGTACAGGACACAAATGTTTAGCGGATCGTCGCTAACAAAATCGAACATGTGGTTAATGTACTGCGAGTATCGAAAGGGAGGTCACGAACTGCCTTCCCGAGCAGTTTCTTCATGGTCGACTAGACGAGACCCACGATCAGGCCCTTGCGGCGGCGGTACCACGCCAGCTCGTAACGAAGCAACAGGGCCGATGCGGCGGCGAGCACCGCCAGGGGGCCAAAAGCGGGGGCTCCCTCACCCGTCAGGACGGTTCTGTAGGCATTGGTGATCATCAGGATCGGATTCCATTCCATCAGGTGCCGCATCGTTTGCGGGAGCATCTCCTGAGGGTAAAAGATCGGTGTGAGAAAAAGAAACAGCGTCAGAACGGTCGGCAGTGCGACGGAGAAGTCGCGCACGATCACCGTCGTCACAGCGAGAAAGTGGCTCACGCTCAGGAGCATCAGCAGGTGCACAGCCATCACCAGCGGCAGCACGACGAGCCACGGGTTCAACTCACCAGTGAGCGCGAGTTTCCCTGCGAGCAGCACCGGGATCGCAACGGCAAGGGGGATCAGCCCGATCAGTGCTGCCGCGAGCGGGACGATCTCGGTCTTGAACACCAGATTCTTGAGCAGGTTGGAACTGGAGGTCAGCGAGTTGCCGGAACTGACCAGCGACTCGGAGGTGGCCAACCACGCGGAGTAGCCCGATACGAGCCACAGAAGATAGGTGCCGGAGTCGTCCGCTCCGGGGAGCCGCGTTCGGAAAACGAAGCCGAACACGTACGCGAACACGGCAAACATGAGCAGGGGGCTGATGATGGCCCACGCAAGGCCCAGCCGAGAGCCCAGATACCGGTCCCCTACCTGGAGTCGCGCCAGATTGAGCATCATCCGGAGGTCGTCGCGGTTGAGCCCGTACACGGTCATGGCGCTTCTCCCGTGACTTCATGCGCAAGCACGCGCCAGGCAACGTCGAGGGCGGGGAGCCCACCCGTCAGTTCAGGCGGATGCTCGACTTCGATGATAGCACTGGCCTCCGCGCGCGGCTGCGAAGCCTGCGCGAGCGTGCACGTCACCCGGAACATGCCGGGGCCCAGGCCGAGTCGCGGCGTTCGCAGCGTTGCGCGGCGTGCGCGCCCCCTCGTCACGGGCTCGAGATCGCAGGCGCACGAGTACACCTCGAGTCCATCGAGCCGCACGACTTCGAGCACGAGCGAGCCCGATGCTCCGGGCGGAACCTCTAGCGTGACCGAGATCGCCGCCGGCGCGGCCCCTCGCAGCGCCCCCCGGGCGTGCGGCTGCTCGATCGCCAGCTGCGTGAGCCGCCAGCCTTCGGCAAGCGACCGCTCACCGACGCCCCGTGCGAAGCGCTCGAGCGCCGTCCGCTCGTCGTCACGGCGCACCTCCTCCAGGTACGCGTCGATCACTTCCGCGGCGGGCCCGTCGGCTCGAAGGCGGCCGCGATCGAGCCAGATGCATCGGTCGCAGAGACTTCGCAATCCCTCGACTCCGTGCGAAACGATCATGACCAGGCTCCCGCGGTCGCAGAGTTCCTGCATGCGCGCAGTGGCCTTCTGGGAGAAGCGGAAATCGCCCACCGACAGCGTCTCGTCGATCAGCAGGATCTCGGGGTCGATGGTAACGAGCATGGCAAACGCGAGCCGTGCCTTCATCCCCGTTGAGTAGGTCTTGATGGGGCGATCGCCGAAGTCGCCGAGTTCGGCAAACTCGAGAACCGCGTCGGCGGTGGCGGCCCAGCGCTCGCGCGGGATGTTCCGCAACGCGGCATCTACGTCTACGTTCTGGCGACCGGTGAGGTCTTCGCGCAACCCCATGCCGAGCGTGAGGACAGCCGACACGCTGCCCTGCACGTCGATCCTGCCGCTGGTAGGCGAAGCAACGCCCGCCACCAGTTGCAGCAGCGTCGACTTGCCGCTTCCGTTGCGCCCGATGACGCCGATGCGCTCACCGGTCCGGGCGGCAAACGACACCCCGTCCAGCGCAACCACATCGCCGCTCGCCCCCGCGCGGGGATACCGCTTTCCGAGCGCATCGGCAACGATCGCGAGTTCCCGTGCAGCGGTCATCGGGAAGCGTGACTCACTCGTCCAGCTCGCTCAGTTCGAGGGCGAACTCAGGCATGGCAACACCTCTGCCGCCCGCGCCCTCGACAACCAGGCGTAACCCGTTGCCCGAGGTCCAGCTGCGCTGATCCTGAGCTACCGGTACCCCGACCCCGTCGGTCGCCCCCCTCAGAAACAGCGCGAGCCGATACACGCCCGACCACAGCGGCAGCCTGTCGAGTGAAATCTCCACCGTCCACCGGCCGCGCCCGACGCACGCCTCCCGGAAAGCGCCGAGCATCAGGATCTGCCAGTCCTGTCCAGGCATCAACCGCTCCACCGAGAAGGCAATGCCGACCGCCCCCTCGATATCGCTTTCGACGGGAATGATCAGCGTGGCAGGATGGCCGGCGGTGACCACATGAGTGTCCGGGAGCGTCTCGGCAAACCGGGCGAGCCGGGGAAATACCTGTTCGGTCAGCCCGAGATATCGGCGCACGACCTGCTCCGACTGACCCGCCTGCACGACGCGGCCGTGTCGCAGCTCGACGCATCGCTCGCAGAGCCGGAGCACGGCAGCCCAGTCGTGCGTGACCAGCACACCCGACACGCGGTTTGCCAGCAAGCTTCGCACGCGGGTCCAGCACTTGGCCTGGAAGTGCTGGTCACCGACGGCAAGGATCTCGTCGATCAGGTAGACATCGTTGCGCAGGCTGGTCGCAACCGCGAAGTAGAGCCGCGCAGCCATGCCGGACGAATAGGTGCGGATCGGGTCTTCGAAGCGGTCCCCAAGCTCGGAAAACTCCCGTATATCGGCGATGAGTGCGGCCCACTCGCTGCGCACGATACCGTGCAGGCGGAACCAGCGCTCCGTGTAGCGCCGGCCGGTGAGATGCACGTTGCCGAATCCACCGAGCTCGAACAGCGCGCCCGGCACGCCGAGCGACTCCACGCTGCCGGCGCTCGGGCTGAGCACCCCCCCCAGCGTACGCAGCAGCGTCGTCTTGCCGGCACCGTTATGGCCCAGCACGCCGACGAGCTCGCCGGCGTGCACTTCCAGGTCAACTGCATCCAGCGCACGAAAGTGCGGAATGCCCGCCAGCGAAAACAGCCAGCGCGGGTGCGGCTTGCCGTCGGGCAGCGGGTAATCGACCGCGAGGCCTCTGGCCCGGAGTGCGGTGCTGGCTTCAGCGGACAAACGGTACGCCTCCCGGGTAGATGTCGATCGGTGCGCGAACGCGGCCCGCCCGCGTATTGGCTTGCAGCTGCCGATAGATGCGCTCGAACACGGGCGCCGCCGCTCGTGAGGAGTGCCACTTTTCCGCGAAGCGGCGCGACCGCGCACCGATCTCGGCCCGCAGCCGCGGCTGCTCGATCAGCTCGCGAAGGCGCTCCCCGGCCGTATCGGGAGTGGCCGAGATCACGGGCAACTCCGCCGCGTAGTCGGGGATCTCCACCCGCACCTGCTCCAGCCATTCCGGGCGGATGTAGCAGATAACCGGCTTGCCCAGCATCATTGCCTCGCGTGCGGTTGCGCCGAACCACCCGAAGGACAGCATGTCCAGAAACACGTCCGATTGCACCTGATGGAAGCGGAGCACCTTGTTCGGCACGCGGCCGGGGATGAAGAGAAACTCCACCGGATACCCCTGCGCCTTCAGCTCGCCAACGATCCGGCGGTAGTGGTGCGTCGACTTGATGTTGACGCCGCTCTCGTCGGTCCGCTCGTCGAAGTTGCCGACGGCGTGAAACAGCCTCAGCTGGCCGGGGCTGGATGCAAGCCGGTACTCATCGGGCACCGGCAGATCCGGGTGCCACACTTCGGGGTCCAGGCAGTAGGCGTGGGGAACCTCGCGGATGTTGGGGGCCAGATTGTAATCCGCCCGGTTGCCGCCAAGCAGCATCTGGAAATCGGCATGCGTGTTGCGAAACTCGCCCCAGGCGCGGTTGCGCTCGTCGCTGCACACTGCCGGCGTATTGCGCCACCGGCACACCGCGCACACCGATTCGGGCCCCGCCCAGCGCGCAAAGCTCGTCTGCGTGACGCCGTCGAGACATCCGTTGTTCAGGTAGACGATCACCTTGCCCAGATCGCGGGCGAGTTGCAGAGCTGCGCCGGGCTCCCAGCCCAGGTCGCCCAGGGCAGTGTCCACCTGCCAGCCGAACGTCAGCGCATGGGCGTTGGCGAATGCGAACACGTCGTATCCGAGCAGCCAGTCCACCACTCTCGCGGCGAGGCGTGGCCGTGCATCGGGCGCAGACAGATCCGGGCGTTCGTCGCGCCCGTGGTAGTAGAGCTCGCTCGCGGGGTTGGTATCCCAGTCGTACAGCCAGGTCTTCGCGCCGCGGAGCCGTAGCTCGCGGGAGAGATACCAGTGGTTGTAGTAGGCCTGCCCGGCATAGAAGTACCGTGGCCCGGTCGCGGCCCCGAGCAGGCGCCGGAGCACGGGCGCACGCTTGCGCAGCACGGCCAGCCGGGTCACGGTTCTTCGGATCGCGGGCTCCGCAGTCCAGCCGGCTGCGCGCGCGGCCGTCAGTTCGTTCCTGGCCAGACACGGTTGCATGCGCGCCATGGCGTCGACACAGACCAGCGCGACGCGGCTCAGCGCTTCGGCACGACGCAAGGCGCCGCGGTTACGACTTGACGCGACACGGCAGATATCCGCTGGGACGTTCGGGTCCTTCACCCCAGACTCCCGCTGCCGATGCGCGCGGGGCGCGGCAGCGCACGGCGCAGCCAGGCGCCGACCGCTTCGAAGCCCTCGTTCATGAGCGCATCCACGACGGAAAGCCCGGGGCAGAACGGCTGCCAGCGTTGCGAATACACCGGGTGAGCGAAAGCCTGCAGTTCAAGGCCGACCCCGTGCGCGGCGAACAGTTCGGGTTCCTGATATCCGCCTGCTCCGTCGCCGCTGAGGTATGTGCAGCCGCCGGCCGCCCGAACCAGGTCGACGAGCCGCTGGGTGGCAGTCGAGGTCACACCGAACGCTGACGCGCGCACCGTGTGCTCGCAGGAAATGCCCATGGCACGGCAGAGCGCGCGCACCGCGCCCTCGTTGTAGTCCGCGAGGCTTTGCGCCCGGGCCTCGATCAGCGGCGCGACCAGTTCGAACACGGGCCGAAAGTGCGGTGCTCTCGCGTAGCCGATCCGCAGCGTCTCGATCAGCTTGCGGCGCCAGGGTCCGTCTGCGAGCGTCATCCGGCCAATCGGGATCCGGCCGCGCTCCTGGTCACGCACGGGGATCGTGAGCCAGGCTGGCGACTCCGCTACGCGAATCCGGCATCGATTGGTCCAGCTGCCGCCAGTCTGGGTAAGGACCGCGTCGTCCAGAAACACGAAGGCCTGTGCCCTGACCAGCTTGTCGAAGAAGCCGAGCCACGGGAGGAAGTTCGGCTGATGAATCGCAACCTGCGTCACGCCGTAGCGTCCTCGGATCGAACTTGCCCCATTATGAGCAAATCCTTATACCGGCCGTCGATGTAGGCAGCCTGCCGCAACCTTCCCTCGTGCACGAAGCCAACGCGCTCGTAGAGATGGATTGCGGGCGCGTTATCCTCGAAAACATGCAACTGAATTCGGTGCAGATTTCGGTCAAGGAACCCGTATGCCAGCAATGCTCGTATCGCCTGGCTTCCATATCCACGACCTCGATCATCCGGTCGCCCAATGCGGATCTGCAGTTCGGCGCTCCGATGGACGGGATGGATGTTGTGCAACTGGCAGGACCCTACCAGTCGCCCATCGCGCGCGCGTATGCCAAAAATGACGAGGTCCGTTCGATCTGAAAGTCTTGCGAACCACACGTCGTGCTGCGCTCTGCTGACGGGGGCATACGGGCCATTGTGCAGCACTGTCTCACGATCGTTGATCCACTGAAAGAGTTCTTCCCGATCGTCTTCCTGAATCGGAGCAAGGTAAACGCCGTCGGCATCAGATGCCATCTGCAGCCTTTTGCGCATTGAGATTCTCGTGTATTCGGGGCGACATTTCGATCACGTGAATTTCACTTCGAAAGCGAAATCAGACTCTTGTAATTCGCGTATCCGCGTGATGCATTTGTCGACTTGCGCGAGCGCAGGATCGGCGATCTCCCACTCATCGCCGAAAGCGAGAGCCCGCTCGATCATCCGCAGCACACCCGTTTCATCGGCGCACGTTGCGCCGCCCGGATTGCCGGAGCAACTCATCGTAGCCGCGCAGCGTGGCGCGGCTGCGCCCTTCGACGCATCGGACGATCCGGTCACGCGGCGGCAGCGGCGACGGTGTCCACCAGCCCGGATGCGTGAGCACGTGGATGGCACGATGCGGCCGGCCGAGAAAGACATCGAGCGGCTCGAAGCGCCAGTAGCCGTTTGAATCAGAGCAGTAATCGGCTGTGCCGAACAGACGGGCCGCGTAGGCATTGCGCAGGCCTGCACAGCGGTCCTCACGCGGACAGACCGGCGAGAGGTCCGGATTGTGAAGCGAGAACGACGTGACATGCACCCCGAGCAATTGCTGCATCGCCCCGGCCTCGGCGAGTAGCGCCTTGTCAAAGCTCCTGCGATCGCGTGCACCGGCAGCCGCCGGATCGAAGTGCAGACCTACCTCGTGCCCGAGCGCAGCAATACTGCGCACGATGCGCGCGTTTCGCTCTTCGAGGAGGTTGTAGAACGTACCCCGCAGCAGAAACAGATAGGTGCACCGAACGCCGATCGAGTGCTCGATACGCGCCAGCCTGAGGGCCGCCTGGGGCGAGAAGTCCACATCGTGACGCCAGAGGCAGGTGCCGGCTGCAGCGGTGAATTCCCGCATCGGGACGAAACGGTACAAGGTGGACGCCCGCGCAAGCAACGCGCGATAGCGGCGCCGCGTGAATGTGGTGTACGCCGCAACCGGCCTGGTCATGTATGTGGAGCCTGGCGCCGAGATACATGTGCTGCCGTGCCTGGGCCTGGGCGCATCGCGGGCGGCAGACCGGCATGCAGCGCGGCGCAGGCGGCATGGCCATGGCTCGGGCGGTGCCGGCGCGCGCAGCGGCACTCGGGCATCTGGGTCGGGATCGGGGTCATCGTCGGCGCCGCATCGGCAAACTGCGGTGTCATGGTAACACCAGCGTGCAACTGTCCCCGCCTCGCTGTGCAGTGCGCGACCGCGAGGGGACACTCGCCGGAACCCAGCGGTGCCATCTTTGGTCGAGGCTCGCGCAGTCGATGCAGAAGAAAAGGCGCTCGCGGACAACCAGGCTTCCGTCGACCGCCTTCGAGAGGTCGAAATACCCGCGAGATGTACCCACGTCGTTTAGCCCGGGCCTGCGATACCGACGGCGCTTATCGTCTTCGCTCAGGCCGTACGTGCTCCAGTCGTTGACGAAGGCGGCCGCGATCACGATACCGTCGGCTTCGCAGCGGAAGGTGCGTGCCGGCTGGCCAGACCACCCCTCCGCGACGGCGGTGGAGCGATCGATGCGCTCGAGGGTGGCGTGCCACGCAGTGGCTCCATCGATCGAGACCTCCACGTCGATCGCGTCTGCGCCGCGCTGCTGCACGGTGACCGTCGCAGCGCTCGGCCGGGCGAGGACCCGCTCGTTCAGCTCCACGAGCAGCTGCCACTCGCGGGAACTCGTATCGGAGATTCCCGAGACGATAAACGGGAGCAGGGCGTCGCCGTTGTAGGCCTGAAACGTGCCCGAGATGTCACGGCAGTCCGCGCGGGCCACGTCCGCCGAGATCGGAGGCCACGCGGCCGGGTATCCGGCCTTGACGATCGCTCCGCCGCATCCAGCGAGCCACGCACAGGGCGCAAGCAGCAAGGCGTGCAGGACCTGCCGCAGCGGCATCACCCCGCGCGCCTTGCGCGACAGGCGAGCCCGCCGCCATCGGACACGAGCCATGCAGGGCGCGGGACGGGACTACGCTCGCAGGCACGCGCGCCGTGCGAAGCCAGCGCCACGACTCCGGCAGCTTCCACCGGTTGGCGAGGCGCACAGCGCGCGCGGTTGTACCCGGCGGGATACAGCGTCATCGCTGCGAATCGGGCGCACGCGCTGGCGTCCACGAACCGGGCAGGCTCTGCCTCGGGCCCGAGCCGAGCCGGGTTCTCGTGGATCGGACGATGCGGGCGGGAGCGACTCGCGCATCGTGAAGCTGCACCTGCGACACCACGAGTACGCCGTCGCCGCACAGCACGGTGATCTCGTTCTCGGCAACGGCGATCACCTGCCCCGGCACACCGAGGCAAGGATAGGGAAGGCGTTCTGCCCGCGCGCGCCATATCCGAAGACATTCCCCATCGAGAAACGTGAACGCGCCAGCGAAGGGCTCCGCGCTGGCACGGATCAGCCGGCACACGTGTTCGGCGGGCGACCGCCAGTCGATCAGGCCGTCATCGGGCACGCGCGGGAAGCAGCGCAACGACTGCGCTGGGTCGTCCGGCTGCGGCGTCGGCACGAGGCGCCCGTCAGCGAGCCCCTCCATCCCCTGCACCAAGAGACGCGGAAGCTCCGAGTCGAGGAAGGCGTATACGTCACCGATGAAGGTATCAGGGCCGAGGGGAAAGCGCGTCCGCAGTACCACTGGCCCGGCGTCGAGCTCCGGTACGATCTGATGCACGCACAAGCCGACGTGTGGTTCACCGCAGAGGATTGCCCAGTTAGGGCATGCGTTGCCGCGGTAGCGCGGCAGATCTCCGGCGTGTGCGTTGAGAATGCCGTACGGAAATGCATCGATCATCGCGGGCTGGAACAGGGTAAGCCAGTTGACGCTGAGCGCAACCTGGGCGCCTGACTCGAGCGCTGCCTGCAAATGCATGTTGTCGTTTGCACGAGCATCGCAGAAGTATCCACACTGCGCTTCGGCCGCAAGCTGCTCGAAATCGGAGGGCTGAGCACGATACTCTGGCGCCGCAGCGCAGGTTCCGACCAGTACCAGCCGGTGTCCGCGGCTCATCGCGAGACGCGCGGTATCCATCAGCCAGTGTGTGCGGCCGAGGATGGCGAACTTCACGAGGACATCCTTCCTTGAAGCAACGCTGCGAAGCGGTCGCGCACGCCGCCCGGGCCTGGCGCTGCGGCCTCGCGTAGCGCCTCCCCGGTGCGGTGCGCGGAACGCGTCGTTTCATAGTGCTCGATGCTGACGGTATTGAGTGCGAGGTGAATCGGGTGAAAGTCGAACACCCTGAGGCCAGTACCCGCGGTCGCGATATCGAGCGGGCTCGGCCCCGCGCCGTACTCCAGATCGATGTCGTCCTCCCAGCAATACGGAACCCGTGTCAATGCCCGCTTCCAGTGCGCATAGGGCTTGAGGGTGATGCCCGACTGCACCGGAACGAAATGGTTGCAGTCGTGCGTCATGCCGCAGCGCACGAAGAGATCGAGCAGACGCGAGGATTGCGTCATCGAATGGCTGCGCACGGCGCGTGCCTCCGGAACCAGTCGCTGGAGCTCGTGCATGACTGCCTCCGCGCTCCCGCTCCCCGCCTCGCCGTCGAGCAGCCGATTGAAGTTCGGATGCACGCCGAGCTCCAGCCTGCGGTTGCTGCGTATTCGCGCTAGCAGGGGCGTGTCGTGCGTCACGAACAGCGTGGCGGCGACGCCTGCGTCGTCCAGCATGTCCAGGCAGAGCTCGATCGCCGGATCGATTGCCCAGTCGAGATCGATGGTCAGGAACAGCCTCGACTCCCATGTCTGCGGGTCTTGCACGTCGATCTCTCCGATACGCGCGAAACGATCAGACCAGCCGCTGCGTGGCATCGCCATCCTCCGTATCGAGACAGGCGAGCAGCTCGGCGCCAGTCAGCGTGGCCCCGCGATACTCGACTTCTTCGAGTTCGATGAGTCTGCCGTCCCCGCACGCACGCCGCAGGCCGGTGCCGACCTCGCTCATGCGCGCACGCCAGATGTGGACCTGCTCTCCCCGATACATCGCGTACGCGCCGGGATAAGGGCGTGTCTGCGCGCGGATGAAATCGTAGACCCGGCGCGCCGGCCAGGTCCAGTCGATGCGCCCATCGGCCGGTTTTCGTTGCGGGAATACCCGTCGTCTGGAGGTATCCTGAGGCACCGGCCTCGCCGTGCCGTCGAGTATCTGCGCAAGCTCGCGGCGGAGAAGCCCCACGCCCTGCGATTCGATTCGCGCGTACAGTGTGGCTATCGTGTCGGAGTCCGAGATTGGCTCCTCGGCCTGTGCGTAGACTGGACCGTCGTCAACACCGTCTTCGAGCTGGAACAGCGTGATCCCGGTGCGTTGTTCGCCGTTGATGATGGCCCACACCAGAGGCGCGCCCCCGCAGTAGTCCGGCAGCAGCGAGGCATGCAGGCCGATCGCAGGCGCGAGTTCCCGAAGTGCGCGGGGCAAGAGGTGATACCAGCCGACCACGACGAACAACTCCGGCCGCCACGTACGAGCGGCCGCGAGCAGGCTGGGATCGGACATCGTCCCCGTCATTGTCACGCAGGCGATGGCGCGCTGCGCAGCGAATGACTCGAAGTCCGCGTGCAGCACGTTCGTCACGCCCTGCGGTGCATAGGAGATCGTGAACCTGCGTGGGGCCGTGACGATGCCTACCACCTCGCAGACCGCAAGCTGCTCGAGTTCGCGAAGGCACCGCAGACCGAACGAGCTCGCGCCGATGAACGCAACCCGCCGTTTCAAAGAAAGGTCTCGCACCACTGCTCGAAACTGAGCAGCGACCAGATGAACAGGCGCCGGTTCTTCACGCCTGACAGGTGCTCGTCGACCAGCGCAGTCACGGAGGAACGATCCAGGTACTCGTAAATGCGCGCATTCCGGTCGAGCAACCGACGCCGAACGTAGTCGATGCTCTCTCCGCGATACCAGCTCGCGTCCGGTGCCGAGAAACCCTGCTTTGCGCGCGCGGTAACCGCTTCGGGCACATGTCGTGTCATGGCGCGTCGCAGCAGGAGCTTGCCATCGCGGGTCTTCTCGAAGTAGCGACGGGTCTTGTCGCCAGGCTCGTTCTCGTTCAGGCGAACTACCTCGCCCAGATTGCCGAGCTTGAGCGCAACCGGCACCTGCACCGCGAAATCGACCAGATCGTTGTCGAGAAAAGGCAGGCGCGTCTCGAGCCCGTGCGCCATGCTCACCTTGTCTTCGACAACGAGCAGTCCGTGCAGAAAAGTCTTGGCTTCGAAGTAGAGCGAGTGATTTACGTAGTCCTCCGGGCGGATGAGCGTGTGCGCGTGCTCGTGGAAGACGTCGCGAAAGATGTCGCGCGTCCACACGTGCTTCACGTCGCCCCAGATCGGGCCGAACACGTTCATGATGGCCGTGTTGGGAATGAGGCGTTGCCAGAACCGGTAGTATTTGTCGACGTAGTGCTCGAAGTCGTCGTTGACCACCGCCCGATAGTAGCGCCACGGGTAGCCGCCGAAGAGCTCGTCGCCACCCGTTCCTGCAAGCACCACCTTGACGAATTTGCTGGCGAGTTGCGACACGTAAAAGTTGGGGTAGCTCTGCCCTACGCGCGGCTCCTCGACATGACGGGCCAGCCTCGGCATGACGCGTTCCATGTCACCGGCCTTGAGCACCATTTCGTAGTGCTCGGTCCCGAAGAGGTAGGACATGTGCTCCGCGGGCTCGCGTTCGTCGAAGCCCAGCTCGAGGCCCGAGGCGGAATGCAGATCGAAACCGCAGGTGAAGCTCTTGAGCGACGGGATCTGCCGTGCGGCGACGCCGGTGATCGAACCCGAATCCATTCCGCCCGACAGGTGAGCACCGACCTCGACGTCGCTTACGAGCTGCCGATTCACTGCCTGCCGGAACAGCCGGTCCAGCTCCTCGACATACTCCTCGCCGCGAGCTGGACGTTCCGGCTCGCGGAATCGGAAGTCCCAGTATTGAGCGACTTCTGGTGCTCGGCCTGCCGCAATACGCAGCAGGCAGCCGGCGGGGAGTAACCGCACGTCCGAAAAAAGCGTACGGTCGGTGAAGAAGTTCTGAAAGGTGAAGTATTCGAGCAGGGCTTCCTTGTCGAGCGTCGTACGATAGTCCCCATGCGCAAGGATCGCCTTGACCTCGGAGCCGAACAGAAAAACATCGCCCACGCGAGCATAGTAGAGCGGCTTGATGCCGTAACGATCACGCGCGAGGGTCAGAGTGCGCTCGCGAGCATTCCACATTGCGAACGCGTACATGCCGTTGAAGCGGTCGAGGGCCTTCTCTCCCCAGCGAGCCCACGCGGCGAGCAGCACCTCGGTGTCGCTGCGCGAGTGGAAGGCGTGGCCGAGGGCTTGCAGTTCGGTGCGCAGTTCCTCGAAGTTGTAGAGCTCGCCGTTGTAGCTGACCACGAATCCGCCGTCGGCCGTGGCCATTGGCTGACGCCCAGCGGGGGACAGGTCGATGATCGAGAGCCTGCGGTGGCCGAGGCCGCACGCACCATCCACGTGCTGTCCCTCTCCGTCGGGACCGCGGTGCGCGATAGCGTCTGTCATCCTGCGAAGCAGCACGGCAGAGGCAGGCGCGCCGTCGAGGTTGAAGATGCCGGCCACGCCACACATGGCGACTTAACCTATGGACTTCAGTGCCGCGACGACCTGTGCGTACTGCGAATCGTCCATTCGGTTGTGCAGCGGAATGGATATCGAAAGGCGATCGCAATCCCGCGCGCCCGGGAAGTCCTCAGGGAGAAAGCCATAGCGGTCGCGATAAACGCCGAGCATGTGTACCGCGTGTGTTCCTGGCCGTGTACTCACACCTGCCGCGAGGAGCTGTTCCATGATCGCGTTGCGCGACAGAGGGGCGATCGCCTCGTCGACCATGCACACGTAGCTCTGCCATCCATGGCGCGCGTGCGCTGGCGCCGATGGCGTGGTCAGCCACGGAAGATCGGCGAGGGCCTCCGAATACCAGGCAGCGCGCGCAGCCCGCTCATCGATGTAGCGATCGAGCTTGCGCAGTTGCACCAGCCCGACGGCACCCTGCAGATCGGTCATGCGGTAGTTGAATCCCAGCAGATTGAAGTCCGCCAGCAGGTAGGGCTTCGGCCCGAGGTGGCGTTGCTCTTCCGAGATGCTGGCGCCGTGATTGCGAAGCATATTGGCGCGTTCGGCCAGCATCGAATCGGCGGTCGTCACCATGCCGCCTACGCCTGTGGTGATCGACTTCCTCGGATGGAAGGAGAACGCACCAGCGATGCCGAGGCTGCCAGCAGGACGGCCGTGCCAGGCAGCACCCGCGGCGCATGCGGCGTCTTCAACGATGGGGATACCGGGCGCGACCGCCGCGATCGCTTCCATGTCGGCGCAGAGGCCGAAGAGGTGGACTGCGATGATGGCACGCGTGCGAGGCGTGACGCGGCGCGCGACGTCTTCGGGATCGAGGTTGAAGGTGTCGCGGCGAACATCGGCGAGCACCGGTGTCGCCCCGCAGTAGAGCACGGCATTCGCCGTCGATACCCACGTGAATGCGGGCACGATGACTTCGTCACCGGGCTCGATCCGCAGCGCCGCCAGAATCAGATGGAGTGCGGTCGTGCAGCTGGTGGTGGCGAGCGCATGCGGTACGGCATGCCGCTCAGCGAAGGCGCGTTCGAAGGCGGCGACCTTCGGTCCCTGAGTGAGCCATCCGCTCTCCAGCGGCTCGCGCAGGGCGAGCCACTCCTCCTCACCCGTGTCGGGCTGGGCGATCTGGATGACGCGGCGATCGTCCAAGTTCGCCCCGTCAGGCGGCAGTGCGGCGCTGCTGCGCCACCTGCTCGATATGGCTGCGGCGCCACTCGACCAGCCTGCTCAGACCCTGCTCGAGCGCCAAGGCTGCTTCGAAACCGATCTCCTCGCGCGCGCGCGACGGCGACCCGATCCGGTTGCGTACGAGCGTCGCTTCGCTCCTTGGAGCGAAGCGGATAGGTTGCTTGCAACCAGTGAGTCGCACCAGCATCTCGGCCAGTTCCTTGAGCGATGTCCGGCGGCCGGTGCCAACGTTGTAGAACCGGTCGGTCGTGGCTGCCTTCATCGCACAGATGTTGGCACGCCCGCAGTCCTCGACAGCCACGAAGTCGAACGCCTCGCTGCCGTCGCCGAGAATCGTCGGGCCCTCGCCACGGTCGATGGCGTCGAGCATCTTCATGATCACTGCGATGTAGGCTCCCCGGTAATCCTGCCGGGGTCCGTAAACGTTCATGTATCGAAGGCCCACGTGGTCCAGCCCGTAGCGGTGGTGATACGCGCGCGCCATCGCCTCGCCGCAGATCTTGGTGGCGCCGTAGAAGTTCTTGTTGTTGAACGGGTGGTCTTCGGTCATGGGCTCTTCGACCGCATCGCCGTAAACGGAAGCCGACGATGACCACACCAACCGCTTCACCCCGCTCGCGACGCACGCCTCCAGTACGTTGAACATGCCACGCACATTCACGTCGAATGCGGCGCGGGGAAACTCGTGGCACTGCAGCAGCCAGAGCGCCGCGAGGTGGAATACGCCGTCCATCCCCTTCATCGCCGAGTTGAGGATGTCCGTCTGGCAGATGTCGCCCCCGATGTCGTAGATCCTGACCCGCGGGTCGCGCAGCGCTGATTGCAGGTTGTCGCGGGTGCCACGCACGAAGTTGTCGTACACGACGATCTCGGCGACGTCTTCCCGCACGAGTTCGTCGACGACGTGCGACCCGATCAGACCCGCGCCACCGATGACGAGGAATCGCTTGCCCTGGATATCCATGGCCGTCACACCGCTCCAGCCGCTGCCCGCCGCACCGCCTCGACGATCCGGTCCTGCGTGTCGACGTCGAGGTCGGCGTGCATCGGCAGGCTGACCACGCGTTCGGCGAGGCTCGCTGACACCGGCATGCAGTCCGGGCAGCACAGGTGTGCGTAGGCGGGCTGGCGGTTGAGCGGCACCGGGTAGTGGACGGCGGTGGGAACGCCCTGCTCGGCCAGCGCGCGAACGAAGCGCTCGCGCCCGTCCACCCGTACGGTGTACTGGGCGTACACGCAAGTGCGATCTGGCCGAATGGATACGGGCGTCACGCCCGGCACGCCAGCGAGCAGCTGCGTGTAGCGCGCGCCGATCTCCTGGCGGCGTTGTACTTCCCAGTCGAAGCGCTCGAGCTTGCCGAGCACCACGGCGCACTGGATGGCATCCATGCGCCCGCCCACGCCGATGCGCGTGTGCACGTAGCGTTTCTCCTGCCCGTGAACGCGGATCTCGCGCATGGCCTTGGCAAGAGCGTCATCGTCGGTGAAGATGGCGCCGCCGTCGCCGTAGCAGCCAAGCGGCTTGGACGGAAAGAAGCTGGTGCAGCCAATGGTGGAGAGGTGGCAGCTCTGCTGCCCACGATACGTGGCGCCGAAGCTCTGGGCAGCGTCTTCGATCACGGGCAGGCCGTGCCGCTCGGCGATGGCGTTGATCTCGTCCATGTCGGCCACTTGCCCGTAGAGCGACACCGGCATGATGGCGCGCGTACGCGGGCCGATGGCCGCCTCGATCCCTGCCGGATCGAGGTTGCAGGTGTCGGGCTGCACATCGACGAAGACGGGCTTGCCGCCCAGCAGAACGATCACCTCGGCGGTGGCCACGAAGGTGAACGGAGAGGTGATCACCTCGTCGCCGGGTTCGAGGCCGAGCGCCATGAGCGCGATCAGCAGGGCCTCGGTGCCGGAGGCGACAGTAATGCAGTGGCTCGCGCCGGCGCGGGCGGCGAGCCGCTCTTCGAGCTCGCGCACCTCGGGCCCCATGATGTACTGCCCGTTATCGAGCACGCTCTGGATGCGCGCATTGATCGTTGCGCGCAGTGCGGCGTACTGGCTCTTCAGGTCGACGAATTCCATGCGGATGCCTTGATCTAGTCCTTCGGGGCGCTGAGGGGGAGTTTCCCCTCCTCCGCGAGGGCGAGTACGCGTCCATTCAGAACGTAGCGATCGCCGGAATGCGGACATACTGCCGCGCCTTCGCCCTGGAGCGCCAGTGGCAGCCGTTCACCGAAGCGGCTGATCCAGCCTATCTGCCTCGCCGGCACGCCCACCACCAGCGCGAAGTCCGGAAGATCCTGGTTGACGACCGCGCCGGCGCCTACGAACGCATGATGTCCTATGGTGGTACCGCAGACGATCGTGCAGTTGGCTCCGAGCGTCGCGCCACGGCGCACCCGCGTCTGGCGGTACGCATCTTTACGCGACACTGCCGAGCGCGGGTTGTACACGTTGGTAAAAACCATGCTGGGTCCGCAGAAGACATCGTCTTCGAGGACTACGTCGTCGTACACGGAAACGTTGTTCTGGATCTTCACGTTGTTGCCGATGACGACCCTGTTGCCGACGAACACGTTCTGTCCGAGCGAACATGCGGCGCCGATACGGGCGCCCGCGCACACGTGCACCCAGTGCCAGATGCGCGTTCCGTCCCCGATCACTGCGCCTGCATCAATGATCGCCGTCGGATGAGCCGTGAAACTCGTCATCAGTAGTCGAGCGGCAGGGGTACGCGGTGTCCGTCGCGCGCGGAAAGATACATCGCGATCAGCACTTCGAGCGACTTCAGGCCTTCGCGGCCGTCGGTTTCCGCTTCGGCCTCGCCGCGCAGCGTGCGAATGACGTTCTCGTAGTAGAGGGGATGACCGAACCCGTAGACCGATGTGGTCTCGTAGCTTGCGGATTCCACCAGTGCGTCGTCCGGGTGAGCGTCGGCGAATTCCCACTGCTGGACTTCGTTCACGGCGACCCCGCCGATGCGTACCGTACCCTTCTCGCCGAGGATGGTGATCGACCCCTCGAGATTCCGGGGATAGGTCAGCATCGTCACGTTCACCGAACCCATGGCCCCGGATCGCCAGCGCACGAGGGCCACGCCTGTGTCCTCGACCTCGATGTCGCGTTCGAGGGTGGCGGTGACTGCCTGCACGCTCTCGACCGGGCCGATCAGCCAGTCGAGCAGGTCTATGTAATGACTGGCCTGGTTCATGAACGCGCCACCGTCGAACTCCCAGGTGCCCCGCCACTTCGCGCTGTCGTAGTAGGACTGGGGCCGCGTCCAGAAGACGTTGATGGTGACCATGTAGATCCGCCCGAAGCGTCCGGCCTCGACTGCGCGCTTGAGCAGTTGCAGCGTCGCGTTGCGACGGTTCTGCTTGATGACGAACAGACGCACGCCCGCCGCGTCGCAGGCCGCGACCATGCGTTTGCCGTCTGCCCAGCGGGTGGCCATCGGCTTCTCGGTCATCACGTGGCGACCAGTCGCGGCAACCGCGATCGCCTGCTCGGCATGCAGACCGCTGGGTGTGGCCAGAACCACCACGTCTGCGTCGGCCCCTTCGAGCATCCGGTCGAGGCGGTCGAAGCCCTGCGCGCCGGTGAGGGTCACCGCCTTGTCGAGGGCGGCACGGTCCACATCGCAAACCGCGACGAGTTCCGCGAGCTCGCGCAGTTTTTCCAGCGCCGCGAAATGATTGGCCGCGATGCGTCCACAACCTGCGAGCATGAAGCGGACCTTGCGGTCGCGGATGGGCGGGGCCTGGTGAAGCATGTCAAGCCTTTACGACGTTGGGATGTCCGGTGGGGTACACACCGCGCGTGTCGACGATGAGGCGGGCGGCACTGCAGACGAGGTCGTAATCGAATGCGCTGTGGTCGGTGGCGAGCAGCACTGCGTCGTAGCTGGCGATCCTGGCGGCATCGAGATGCACGCTTTCCAGTTCGAAGTCGTGCTTGCGGGTTCGCGACAGCCTGGGCACGTGCGGGTCGGAATACTCGACCTGCGCTCCCTTTTCCGTGAGGAGTTCCATCAGCTCCAGCGACGGCGATTCGCGCATGTCGTCGACGTTCTTCTTGTACGCGACCCCCAGCAGGAGGATGCGGCTGCCCTTGAGCGATTGCTCGCGGTCGTTCAGCGCATCGGCCAGCTTGGCCACGACCCAGCGCGGCATCGCGCTGTTGATCTCGCCCGCCAGCTCGATGAAGCGGGTGTGCACGCCGTATTCGCGCGCCTTCCAGGTCAGGTAGAACGGGTCGATCGGGATGCAGTGCCCGCCCAGACCCGGTCCGGGCCAGTACGGAACGAAGCCGAACGGCTTGGTCGCCGCGGCACGAATCACTTCGTGGATGTCGATGCCCATGCGGTCTGCAACGACCTTCATCTCGTTCACCAGGCCGATGTTCACGGCGCGATGAATGTTCTCGAGCAGCTTGGTCATCTCGGCTGCGCGCGTTGAACTCATCGGGATGACCTTGTCGATCACCGCCGAGTACAGCGCCACGCCCGCTTCGAGGCAGGCCGGGGTGGAGCCGCCGCACACCTTGGGGATCGTCTGCGTTCTGAACAGCTCGTTGCCCGGATCTTCCCGTTCGGGCGAGAAGCAGAGAAAGGCGGTTTCGCCGACGACCAGTCCGTGCTTCTCGATCCGCGGCCGCAGCTCCTCTTCCGTGGTGCCCGGATAGGTGGTGCTTTCGAGCGAAACGAGCTGGCCGGCACGCATCTGCGGCGCGACCATGTCCATCGTGCCTGTGACATAGCTCAGGTCGGGTTCCCGATACGCGTTCAGCGGCGTGGGCACGCAGATGATTATCGCGTCCGCTTCCTTCAGCGCCGCGAAGTCGCCGGTCGCGCGGAATCCGCTGCGCACGAGCGCGGCGACAGCCTCCGGCGCGACGTGCTCGATGTAGCTTTCGCCAGCATTCAGCTTTGCAACCTTGACCGGATCGATGTCCACGCCAAGAACCCGGAATCCGACTTCTGCAAAGCGGAGCACCAGCGGCAATCCGACGTAACCAAGACCGATAACTGAAATCAACGCGTCTCGGGTGTCGAGACGCTGCCGGAGCGCACTGAGATACTCAGTCATGAGTCATCGCCGAATTTCATCATCTTGATTATCCCACATCTTTTCAGGGGGATGCGCCGCAGGTCGGCTCCGGATGGCGTGTCCGGTTCGTTGTTGTCGATCGGTGAAGGCGTCACCGACTCGGCGATCGCACGCAGGCGCGATCCGTCGATCGGCCGCGCACCCTGCTGGACGCTGGCCGCGGCGAGCATCAGGCGGTTCGCGTCGCGAGCTGTTCGCTGATTCGTGGTCAACTTCGCGTCATGACTTCGACGGTTGACACACCTCGCAGGGCGGGGCGGAAGTTGGCGAGCGCCGGCGGTGCGGAGCTCGATCGCCGGCTCGCCCGCGCCGGCTTGCGTCAGCCAGCCGATTACGTGTTGCACTTCCCTCTTCGGTATGAGGACGAAACTCGCCTCACATCCATTGCCGCCGCCGCCGCCGCGTGCGGCCTCTCTCCGGGCGGCGCTCTGGTCGAAGGCGTCGTGCTGTCGACCGAGGTCCGCTACCGGCCTCGTCGCAGCCTCGTCTGCACGATTGCAGACGCCAGCGGAACGCTCGCCATCCGCTTGCTCAACTTCCATGGCGGGCAGCAGCGCGCGCTCGCCGCCGGTGTGCGGCTGCGTGTGTTCGGCGATATCCGGCAGGGCCTGCTCGGGGCCGAGGCTGTGCATCCGCGCTGGCGGGTGATCAGCGACGCCGCACCGCTGTCCACGCGACTCACGCCGGTGTACCCGACCACCCAGGGCGTGAGCCAGCCACGACTGCAGCGCCTGGTTCGACAAGCGCTTGCCGAATGCGATCTCGGCGATTCGCTGTCTCAGCCCTTGCTCGCCCGCCTCGGACTGGAGTCGTTCGAGCCCAGCGTACGCTTGCTGCACGAGCCGCCGGTGGGCACCGCTCTCGATTCGCTCGCCGAGCGCACGCACCCGGCCTGGCAGCGGATGAAGTTCGACGAGTTGCTGGCGCAGCAGTTGTCGATGCGGGCGCATCGGCGACGACGGCAAGCGCGGCAAGCGCAGCAGTTGCACGGCCCCCGTTCTTCAGGCGCGCATCAGGGGCCCGGTCGAGGCGTTGTTGAAACAGGCTCACCGACACCCTGTGCGACGCCCGTCCTCGCCAGCGCGCCGGCAGTCGAGGACGCTGTGCTCGGGATTGCGGCAGCAATGAACACCGCTTGCGCCGCCGTGCCGGGCGCCGCTCTCGCCGCCCGCCTCCTCGCCGCCACCGGTTTCACCCTCACCCGCGCCCAGGAGCGCGCCTGGTCCGAAATCGCCGCCGACCTCGCCCGCCCCCGCCCGATGCAACGCCTGCTGCAGGGCGACGTCGGCAGCGGCAAGACGATCGTCGCTGCGCTGGCAGCCGCGCAGGCCGTCGAGGCGGGCGCACAGGTCGCCGTGATGGCGCCGACGGAGCTGTTGGCCGAGCAGACGTATCGCAAGTTCGCCGGCTGGTTCGCGCCTCTGGGCGTGGAAGTGATCTGGCTCGCCGGAAGCCTCAGCCGCAAGCAGCGCACGCTTGCCGCCGCGCGGCTGGCCAGCGGTGAGGCGAAGATCGCGGTGGGCACGCACGCGCTGTTCCAGCAGGGGGTGGAGTTCGCCAACCTCGCGCTGGCGATCGTCGATGAACAGCATCGCTTCGGCGTCAATCAGCGGCTGGCGCTGAGGGGAAAGGCGGTAACGACGGCAGTGCCCGCGGCACCGGAAACATCTTCAGCAGCGGGTGCGGGTTCAGGCGCGCGGCGATCCAAAGCGCCAGAAACGGCGCCTGCAGCGACCGGCCCTGTCCCTGCGGTGCGCTCAGGCCCCGACCTCGAAGCCCACCTCCTCATGATGTCCGCCACCCCCATCCCGCGCACGCTGGCGATGGCGGCCTACGCCGATCTCGACGTCTCCACGATCGACGAACTGCCGCCCGGACGCACGCCGATCGCCACGCGCCTGGTCGCCGACGCCCGTCGCGACGAGGTGATCCAGCGCATCCGCGATGCGTGCATGCAGGGGCGACAGGCGTACTGGGTGTGCCCCCTGATCGAGGAATCGGAAGCGCTCCAGTTGCAGACGGCGGTCGACACCCACGCCGCACTGTGCGCGACGTTCCCGGAACTGGCGGTGGGTCTGGTGCACGGGCGCCTGAAGGCGGCGGAGAAGGCCGCGACGATGGCGGCCTTCCAGCGCGGCGAGCTGAAGCTGCTGGTGGCGACGACAGTGATCGAGGTCGGGGTCGACGTGCCCAACGCCTCGCTGATGGTGATCGAGCACGCCGAGCGGATGGGGCTCGCGCAACTGCACCAGCTGCGCGGCCGGGTCGGTCGCGGCAGCGCGCAATCGACCTGCATCCTGCTCTACCAGACGCCGCTGTCGCCGCTCGCGCGCGAGCGACTGAAGGTGATCTTCGAGAGCAACGATGGCTTCGAGATCGCCCGTCGCGACCTCGAACTGCGCGGCCCGGGCGAACTGATGGGGGCGCGGCAGAGCGGGCTGCCGATGCTGCGCTTCGCCGACCCGGTGCGCGACGAGGCCCTGCTGGAGCAGGCGTGCGCGGTCGCCGAGACGCTCCTCGATTCCGATCCGGTGTCGGTCGAGCGACACCTCAGGCGATGGCTTCCCAACGCCCTGTCTTGGTTGGACGGATAGTAAGTAACCGCTCACAAGTCGCCGGCCCCGGTATTGTCGGCCGCTCGCAGGCAGCGTGCCGCGGCGTGTGTGCCGCCGTCGCGGCAACCAGCGACAATCCCACCTGCATGCACAGTCCCGCTGTCAATCCGAAACTGCGCTCCGGCGCGCCCGCTGCGGGCTGGCAGGGGCTCGTGCGCGCTCCGCGCGGGTTGCGTCGCTGGTTGACCAGCCAGGGGTCGCTGACGCGGCGGCTGCAGCAGGCCTCTGGCCGGTTCGCAGTCGAGCGGCTGACGCAGCAGCGCGGCGCGCCGTGCGGTGACGAGGTTG